>JBAZPL010000199.1:0-4642 GCA_041648155.1 Candidatus Krumholzibacteriia bacterium | reverse complement strand
CCGTGTGAGAAGTTATATTTAAGATATAAACCCGAACAACAAGAAAAGAACTCTAGGCTGCCGGTACCATAACCTGCCTCTAAGCTCGGAGGTTTCGAACATGATGCGCCGATGGATGATCGTTCGTGTCTCCATGCCAATTCTTGTCGTCGTTCTCTTGATCCTATCGAGCTGTTCGGAAGACATCCCCACAGATCCCAAGCCCCTCCCCGACAATACTCCGCCTGCCGCCATCACGAATCTTGCGGCAACCTATTCGACGATGAACAGCGTGACACTGACCTGGACGGCGCCCGGCGACGACGGAAATACGGGCACTGCCGCTCAGTACGATATTCGCTACGCCCTGTCGCCGATAACCGAGACCAACTGGGACTCCGCGTCTCAGGTTTCCTCTGAGCCGGCGCCGAAGGCGGCGGGCGCCACCGAGATATTCGCAGTCTCCGGCCTTTCCGAAGACACTGAGTACTGCTTTGTCGTGAAGACCGCCGACGAGGAATCGAACTGGTCTGCGCTTTCCAACATCGTGTGCAGAAGGACACAGCCGCCGGACGATGGTACGCCCCCCGCCGCGATAACGGATCTGATCGCTTCTGATCCCACAGCTCGCTCGGTGACGCTGACCTGGACCGCGCCAGGGGATGACGGAACCACCGGCACAGCCTATAGGTACAATATCCGTTATTCCGAATCATTGATCGACGAGGCGAACTGGGCATCGGCCATCCCCGTCTCTGGCGAGCCATCCCCGCAATCGGGCGGAAGCGTTGAGCATTTCATCGTTCCGGATCTTCTCGCGAATACGGGCTACTACTTCGCCATAAAGACCTGCGACGAGAAGCTCAACTATTCCGATCTATCCAACGTTGTGCACACGAGCACGACACCGTGCTTCGGCTGCTGGATGCCTTTCGGTTTGGGAATGACCCGGGCAGACGAGATCGATCCCGGAGTGAGCACCCTCGCCGTCCATGACGGGCAGTTGATAGCGGGCGGCAATTTTGACTATGCCGACGGAGTCCCTGCCCACCGAGTCGCGGCCTGGGACGGCAATTCCTGGAGTCCCTTCGGCTCCGGACCGATCGGGGATTACGGCGTCAATGTCGCGGCTCCTTATGAGGGAAATCTGCTCATCGGGAGAGGTAATGACAACGGGACCTTACTACCCATTCTCAAGTGGAACGGCGGCACCTGGCTGGCGATGGGAGGACTGAATGGCTGCATATACGCACTCGCGCCTTACGACACTCTGCTCATCGCCGGCGGATTCTCGGTATATAGGACGGGAGAAAGGATTCCCATCGGCATCGCGGCCTGGAACGGCAGCTACTGGTCGGATCTCGGACTCTCTTCGGGCCACGGTCAATCACCTGTTGTTTTCGCTATTGCCGAGTATGCCGGCAAGCTGATCGCGGCAGGACATTTTACGAATGCAGGGGGAGTCGCCGTCAACAGCATAGCGGCATGGGACGGAAGCTCTTGGTCGGCATTGGGATCCGGTCTCATGAATGGCAGCTATCAGGGATTGATCTCGGCACTGGCCGTTTATGACGGAAACTTAATCGCTGCGGGCAGATTCTCAACTGCGGGAGATTCCCCTGCGATCAATATCGCCGCATGGAACGGGAGCTCGTGGTCGCCATTGGGCCAGGAATCGGTAGCTATCGATGAGGGGATATTCGCCCTCACCGTCCATAAAGGCCGGCTCATCGCGGGGGGCAATTTCACTTCCATCGGGAGTCTCACCGCCAACTATATCGCTGCCTGGGATGGAAGCACATGGTCCGCGCTCGGAGACGGAACGAACAACATCGTCTCCGCGCTCACTGTCTATGAAGATCAATTGATCGCGGGAGGATCTTTCACTGCCGCCGGAGGCTACCCCGCTAATTGTATCGCGACCTGGAAGGACTAGCGCCCCGGAGCTCCTTGCATCGGCAAGGAAACGAACCGCACAAGGAGATACAGATGAAGCGAATGGGTCTTTTCCTCATTGTCCTCATGTTGTCGCACTCCGCCGCGTCGGAGCCCTGGGTATCCTTCGGGGCCAAGGGGGGCCTCTACACGTCCAATACGACGGAGATCCCCACCGGTTGGCCACAAACCGCTTTCAGGAACGGCTTCGCGGGCGGCGTGTATATGGACTATACATTCAACAGTCAACAGATTTTTCAGCCTGCAGCCGGAGATCCTCTACGTCACGAAGGGGCTCGATGGTGGAATCAAGAACTCCGTGATCGTAGTGGACTATGCTGCACGTTTCGACTACATCGAGATACCCCTTCTCGCCAAGTTCACGATAGCCGGAAAGAGCCATTTCAGCCCTTATTTTTTCGCCGGCCCGGGCGTGGGGATCAATCTCGCCGCCGATGTTGAAATCAATCGCACCTATCTGAGAACGAACGAAAGCTCGTCCGGATCGTCGGACTGGTCCGCGATCATGAACAAAACGGAATTCTGCTTCTCGTTCGGCGGGGGATGCAAGTACGCCATCGGTCTCGGCGGAATCACGGCCGATGCCAGATTCGACCTCGGCCTTTCCAATATCTATTCGGGAGGAGAGGTGACCACGAAATTCGGCGGCCACGAGTCCACGGACACCGTTGTTGCGGGGAACAGCAAGAATCTCGGATTCGCCCTGCTCATCGGCTACAATTTCTGACGATATGCCGCGCATCGGCGCTCATAGATATTCGCTATGAGCGCCGCATCACCAGTAGGCCACATCACTAGCGCATCAAAATCATTTTCCTCGTCAGCACCGTGCTGCCCGCCTTCAGACGGTAGAAGTAAACTCCGGACGAAACGGGATTCCCGAAGCCATCGATGCCCTGCCACTCGACCGCGTGCGGGCCGGCCTCCTGTCGACCCTCGACAAGCGTGGCGAGCCGGCTGCCGGCGACATCGTAGACATCGACACTCACCACTGCCGGCTTGGGCAGGTAATACCCGATCGTGGTCGTCGGGTTGAACGGGTTCGGGTAGTTCTGGTGCAGGGCGAGCGGCAGGGACGGCACCGCGACCGCATCCGTCTCGAAGAGAACAATCGTGCGCCCTTCGAGGAGGTACGTGACCTGGTACGCGTACGATTTTCCGGGCTCGGTCGCCTCGTCCGTGAACGCATACGATGTCGTTCCCGTGCGCTCGATAATCGCGGCGCCGACGGCCTCGAACGGGCCGCCGTCCACGGAGCGGTTCAGGAAGAACGTCCGCTCGTCGGAGCCCGCGGCGAGATCCCAGCTCAGTGCGATCGCACTCTCGCGGCGCTCGGCGGAAGATCAGTTCGGAGAAGCGTGGCGATCTCCTCATGGCACGCCGGTTCACAGGCGCCGATCAGTGTGGAGCAATTGTTGTTCGCAGGAGCGGCGGGGGATCCGAACGAGATGGCGTAGTTCGCCGCGCCGGCGTCGCAGAAGAGCGGATCGAGGAATATCTCGGTCGGATCGGGCTCGATTCCATTCACATCCCCCAGCTCGTTCTCCCAGAAAAGATTACACGTATGCGCCAGGAGCGAGTAATAATCGTAGGAATCCCAGAGCCCGTACCCGTCCTGCTCGGAGGCGATGATGTTCTTCTCGATTACGACCTTGGGGCTTCCGTTCACGAATACCGTCGCCGCTTCGTAACCTGAGGACGTATTCCCGGCGAAGGTGCAGTTTCGCACGAAGCCGCCTGCATAATAGAAGTACACCCCCCCTGAGATATCGAGGCTCGCGTTATTGTACATGACGCATTCCGCGATGTTCGCCATGGCATTGAGCACCGTGACGCAGGCGCCCTGGACCTCCGTCGTGTTGTCGTGGAAGACGCATCGCGTGAGATCGAGAATCCCCGGTTCTATGATGGTGCCGGTGCCGCCCAGAACCGAGTGGTTCCCGCTGAAAACGCAGTCCTCCACCGTGAGCCGGGAGCCGGAGTGGCGCACGAAGAAGCCGGCTCCGTTGGCGGTGGAGACGTTGTCGATGAAGCGGCAGTTGCGAACCGCGACGTGGACGCCGTCCTGCACACGAATCGCGGCGCCGTTATTCGGGAAGTAGGCTCTCGTCAGCGTGAAGCCGTCGATCGAGGCGCCCGTCGAGCCGAGCGTGAAGACGAAACACTGGTGCGCGTTCTCGCCGTCGACGATCGTAACTTCGGGTCCCGACGAACCGATAAACGTAACGCCTTTCTTGACGGCGAGCAGCTCCGGATAGGTTCCCGGCCCGACGTCGATCGTGTCGCAGTTCGACGCCGCGGCGTAGGCGGCTCCGATCGTCGTGAAGTCCCCCGATCCGTCCTGCCGGACCTTGAGGCGAACGGCCACGCACTCCTCCGGCGGTACGTAGTTGCAGGCCGCAGCGCGGGCGCCGATGAGGACGCCGCAGGCGTTGTTCCCGCTCGCCGCGGGCGATTCGAAGGCGATCGCGAGATCGAAGAAGACCGGATCGCAGAAGAGCGGGTCGGCGACGAATTCGGTCGGACCCATGGGCGTGCTTCCGATCACGTTGCCGGCCGCGTTGTTCCAGTAGATGTTGCAGGTGTGGGTGCAGAAGGAATATTCGTCCCAGAGCGCGTACCCGCTCTTGTCGCGACAGAAGATATTCCGTTCGATGGTGACACCGGGGCTCGAGCCGACGAAGATCGTCGCCGCCCACCCCCCCGA
>JBAZPL010000198.1:0-4648 GCA_041648155.1 Candidatus Krumholzibacteriia bacterium | reverse complement strand
CGCCGGCGGGTCCGATGAAGACAGGAAAGAGACCGGTCCCATCGACAAGATGCTGGCGAGCTTCAAGGGAATCGTATCGCGCATTTCCTGAGCATCGCGCCTCGTCCCATTCGCTTCGATATCTATTGCAATTTTCCCAAGGCCAATCTACCCTCGGGCTCCGGGGTGATGAAGATGAAGCGTACCTCCTTTGTGTGCTTTGGAACCCAGGGCAGCAAGGATGCTCTCGTGTATCAGGAGATTCCCGGCAGGGACGGCGGGGAAGAATATTTCCTTTTCTTCTCGCCGGGGGAGCCTGAGCAGGAACCAATTCTGAGAGCGCTTTTCCGGGAAGCCGTTTCGGCTTCCCGTCTCGGGGCGCCCGCGCATTATTTCTCCCGCTTTCTGGAACAGTTCAAGGTTATCGCCGCGGACGCGGGCGGTGAGCGGGATATTCTCGATGGTGTTCTCCTTATGATCGAGATACGCCGAGGAAACGATGTGCACATCCTCTGCAACCGCGACGCAGTGCTCGTCCACGGCGATGGAAGAACGGGACGACGGGATTCCGCGGAATCGCTCAATGGTTTCTCGCGTGTTCCGTTGGGAAGAACGAGAGATCAGCGCGACCTTTTCCGGCGGGCGCCGGAGGATATGTTCTTGCTGTACCGGTTCACGCTCGCGGAGGGAGAGCATACGATCATCCTCGCCCCGTCGAACGAATTTGTCGCGCGGCACGACGAATCGCTGCGAAATAGCGTTTTCTTCCCGTCGTTCGAATTTCCCCGAGATGTGGGAATAGATCTCGCCGTCTCTCGTTCCTTTCCCGCGCTTCATTGGAAAGGTGGGAGGGCGGAAGAGGCTGCGGTGCCCGGGGAACGATCCGCATCCGGCCGCGCGCGTATGAACGTTCCGCTCGTCGCGGGCGCTCTCGCGGGAGCCATTGCCATCGTCATCCTCTTTGGAACGTTTGTAACGCACGAGAAACCGCGCGGGCCGCAGCAGCCGAAAGCGTTGCTCGGCGCGGCCGACGCGTCAAAAAAGGAATCATCCGCTTCCGGCATGGCAGGCGGTTCATCAATCGATAACGAGAGGGAACCCGCCGCGGCGAAGCAGAGGGGGCGGCTCGATCTGCCGGAAGCCTGGAAAAGAGCATTCGAGGCTCCGGTCACATCCTCCGCTCGTTATTACCGGGGGAAGGTTTATTTCGGGTGCAGGGACGGATATCTCTACGCGTTTACGCCCGAGGGGGAGCTTGCATGGAAATACCGGTCGGGCGCCGGCATCGGAGCTTCGCCGTGCTGCGCGGAGGATCGGGTGATCTCCGGGGATTATCGCGGCAACCTTTTCTGCCTCGACATGAATTCGGGAAAGGCCCTCTGGTCCTTCTCGACGCGATCGAAAATCGTGAGCACACCCGAACACTTCGGCGATATCGTGTTCGCGGCGACAACCGACGGCAGGATTTTCGCGGTGCGCCTCGGGGACGGGCGGAAGATATGGGACAGAAAGCTCGGGCCGTCAATCAGGGCGAACCTGGCGGCGGGAAAGGATTATGTGCTGGCGGTTACGACCGACGGAACGCTCGTCAGGCTCGATCGCCGGGGAACGATCATCTGGAAAACGAATGTCGGGGCGGGGGTCGCCTCGAGCCCCGCGTGCGACGAGGAGCGGGATCTTGTCGTTTTCGGCGCGAAGGACGGAGCCGTGCACGGACTCTCGCTATCGAGCGGCGCGCGCGTATGGAGATTCCAGGCCGATTCCGCCGTCGACGGTTCCCCGTTATGCGGCCGCGACGCGATCTATATCGGATCGAAAAATGGAACACTGTACTCGCTTTCCTTTGACGGGGCGCTGGGGTGGAAGCAAAACGTCGGAGGGGCCATACATTCGAAGCCGCTCATCGCAGGAGCCGTCGTATTCGTCACGACCTACACGGCAGAGCTTGTCGCCGTTGACGCCGCGAACGGCGAGCGGGCCGGGGAGTACCGCGCTGCGTCGCCGATCTACTCATCTCCCGGGACCGACGGAAAGCACCTCTATTTCGGTTCTAATGGCGGCGTGTTTCATGCGGTGCGGTTCGGAGCGCCGGCCGCTTCCTGAGAGGCATCGGGGAGGTGTTGCGCGCGTCTCGGCCCCCAGCCGACCGGCCGAGCGCTCCCGGGGCCGCCTTGCCATCGCATCTCCGATTTGTTATCTTGCGGTCGAAACGGAGGTTTCGGAACCGATGAAGGGTCTGATGCAAAAATTGTTCGGCGATCGAAAGATGAGGCTCATGAGCCGCGTCACGGACGAGATCGCCGCGGTCAAGGAATGGGCCGAGCGGTACCGGGAGCTCGGCGAAGCGGATTTTCCGAAGAAAACGGAAGAGTTCGTCTCGCGGATTCGGGAGGGGGAAACCCTCGATCAGATACTTCCCGAGGCGTACGGTCTCGCCCATGAGGCATGCAGGAGACTCGTCGGTCGAACCTGGAACGTCGTTGGGCATCCGATGACCTGGGACATGGTGCCATTCGATACGCAGATCGCCGGAGCGATCATTCTTCATCAGGGCAAGATCGCGGAAATGGCGACCGGCGAGGGGAAGACGCTCGTCGCGACGATGCCGCTCTATCTCAACGCGCTCGCCGGGAAGGGCGCCCATCTCGTCACGGTGAACGATTACCTCGCCCGGCGCGACGCCGAATGGATGGGGGAGATCTACCGGTATCTCGGGGTGAGCGTCGGGTTTCTGCAAAACGAGATGGAGACGGATGATCGCCAGCGGGTTTACGCGAGCGATATCACCTACGGGACCAACAACGAATTCGGATTCGATTATCTCCGCGATAACATGAAGCCCGGCAAACAGTACCAGGTTCAGCGCGGCTATTATTTTGCGATCGTCGACGAGGTGGACAGCGTGCTCATCGACGAGGCGCGGACCCCGCTTATCATTTCGGGAGCCGTATCCGGTTCGGCGCTCGCCGACAATTACGCATATCTCAGGAACAAGGTCGAGCTTCTCGTGCGCAAGCAGAAGCAGGAGATCAACGACCTCATGACGAAGATCGAACGGCAGGAGGACGCGGAAGAAACCGGGAACGACGATATCGGCGTCAATCTCCTTCTCGCGCGCAGAGGGGATCCGAAAAACAAAAAATTCACGAAGCTTCGCAAAAAGCCCGGATACGAGAAACTCATGCTTTCGGTCGAGAACGCGCTCATGCGGGACAAGCGTCTCCAGGAGCTCGACGAGGAGCTCTACTTCGTTGTCGACGAGAAGGCGAACACGATCGACATGACCGAAAAAGGCAGGAATAACCTTTCGCCGGAGGATCAGGAGCTGTTCGTTCTGCCCGATCTCAGCATCCACATCAAAGAGATCGATTCCGACGCATCTCTTTCCCCGAAGGACAGGGCGAAGAAAAAGGACGCCGCCTACCGGAAATACGCCGAGAAAACGGAGATCATCCACAATTTCTCCCAGCTGCTCAAGGCGTACGCCCTTTTCGAGAAGGACGTCGATTACGTCGTGCAGGACGGACGGGTTCTCATCGTGGACGAGTTCACGGGGCGCCTCATGCCCGGAAGGCGCTTCAGCGAAGGGCTCCACCAGGCGCTCGAAGCGAAGGAGCGCGTCACGATCGAGGGGGAGACGCAGACGCTCGCGACGATCACGCTCCAGAATTATTTCAGGATGTACGAGAAGCTCGCCGGCATGACGGGAACGGCGGAGACCGAAGAGGAAGAGTTCCACAAGATATATAAGCTCGAGGTCGAGGTCATCCCGACGAACAGGCCCGTGCGGCGCATCGACTACGACGACGTCATTTTCCGCGCGAAGCGCGAGAAATATCACGCCATCATCGAGGAGATCAAACGGCTCAACGAGCGGGGACTTCCCATTCTCGTGGGAACGGTGACCGTCGAGGTTTCCGAGACGCTGAGCAGAATGCTCACACGCGAAGGCATCAAGCACAACGTCCTCAACGCAAAGTACCACCAGAAGGAAGCGGAGATCATCTCCCAAGCCGGGATACGCGGCGCCGTCACGATCGCGACCAACATGGCGGGGCGCGGCACCGATATCAAACTGAGCGCCGGGATCGTCAAGTGCGAACGCTGCTGCATCTATTGCGACACCCCGAACGAGTGCGATTCCTGCGGGAATCAGGAAAAGAACGTCGAAGAGTGTCTGGCGGACGTCCCGTGCGGCCTCCACATCATCGGCACGGAACGTCACGAGGCGCGGCGGATCGACCGGCAATTGCGCGGGCGAGCGGGGCGCCAGGGCGATCCGGGCGCATCGCGTTTTTTCATATCGCTCGAGGACGACCTCATGCGCCTGTTCGGGTCCGAACGCATATCCGGGGTCATGGACCGCCTCGGCGTCAAGGAAGGGGAGGACATCCAGCACCGTTTCATCACGCGGGCCATCGAAAACGCCCAGAAACGCGTCGAGATGTACAACTTCGGTATCCGTAAGCGCCTCATCGAGTACGACGACGTTATGAACAAGCAACGAACGGTGATTTACGGCCGCAGAAGCCGGATTCTTGAGAGCACGAACCTCGATGATGTCGTCGTCCAGCTCGTCGAAAATACGGTTGGAGTCATCGTGGACAGGTACGCGCCCGAGACCGAGCAGCCCGATGATTGGGATCTCGATGCGGCCGCGACGGATCTC
>JBAZPL010000197.1:0-4716 GCA_041648155.1 Candidatus Krumholzibacteriia bacterium | reverse complement strand
CGGTAGCCGTCGTTATTCTCGATGGTGTTTCCTTCGAGCGCCGCCGTCGAGTGGAGCGCATAGAGGCCGCCGCCGTGCCTCGTCCCGCTGTATTCCGGATTCGGGCTGCATCCGGCGATGCGGTTGTTTCTGATCGTCGCCGTCGTCTCGTAGAGGTAGATGCCGCCGCCGCTCTGCGCGAGACACCCCTCGATCCTGTTTCCCTCGATGAGGGCGGTGCCGCCGTAGCAGGCGATTCCCCCGCCGCCGCTGAAGTCGAGGACGGAGGCGACCCCGCATGAGTCGATGAGGTTATTCTTGATGACCGGCGACGATTGGTAGCTGAGGATCGCTCCGCCGTATACGCCGTTCGCGGGCATGGGAAGAAACGTGCCCGATCCCCCCTTCAGCATGAAGCCCTCGATGCCGCAGGAGCCGGCCGCTACATTCAAGAAGGTGACGAGGCTCCCCCCGGCCTGGATCATCGTGACGTACGTTTCCGGATCGCGAACGGTAAAGGTGCTGTTCCATCCGCCGTACAGGTACACGGGAGCTAAGACCGTAATCGCCTGATTATAGGTGTCACCCGCGACGATGATCGTGTCCCCCGGCACGCCCGCGCTGACCGCGCCCTGGATCGTTGTCGATGCCCACGCCGGAAGGCTGTAGGGGAAGATGTTCCCGCCGGATTTCGAGACGTACCGGTACGGCGCGCCCTTGATCGTGAAATTCGCGTCGCTCATGTCGTAACCGGCGTTCTTGTTTCCGTAGTAGGCGATGACCTTGGCGCGAGCGGTGTTCACCGGGAGGTCCGGCACGGTCCAGTTATACGAGGTCGCCGTGCCGGCGAGGCCGCGCGCGATCGTACGATCGTATGTCGCTCCCTCGTCAAGGCTCAAGAAAATGTTGAGGGAGTCAGGCGTCTGCCGGGCGGTGTACCAGGTGATATTGTACTGCTCTCCTACATTCCATACTTCACTGCCGTTCGGAGAGTCGACATGAACCTTCACCGTGGTCGGCAGGTACGTTATCTGGTACGCGTAGCTGCCGATGCTGCAGGTGCCGTACTTGACGTAGCCGAAACCTTCCATGCCCCATCCCAGCCCCCAGCTGTTTTTGATGATCCATGCGCCCTGGCCGGCGCACTGGTTATCGTCCCAGCCGATGATGAGGATCGCGTGATTGGGACTCACGGTGGAAACCGACTGATAGCAGCCGCTTGTGTAGTTGTAGAAATCGTCTATCACGGTGAACGCGCAGGAGACGGGACCGGTCTGGAGCGCCGTCTTGATCGCGTCCACGCTATTCGACACGGGATTGTAGTCGGATATCATCGAGAGCACTTCGCATTGATCCTGTCTGCATAGCTTGCCGTCGAGCGCCTCGTACGGATAGCACAGTTCCCCCACGCATCCGGGGGCCATGAAAAGGTCGAGTGCGCCGGGTACCCAGCCGCCGCTGCAGTCGCCACCCCACAGATTGCAATCGACGACCTGCTGTTCGGAGAGATCCTCGAGCCGCTCATCGAATATGAGGGTATGGGATTCGAGCTGGGCAACCGCCGCGAACGCCCAACACGAACCGCACGATCTCTGGTTCGTCACCGGGGTAACGCCGTTGTGTTGTCTCCAGTCATATGCGGGTTCGAACGTAGCGCCCGCGGGAGCCATGAGCGGTTGCCTGTCCTTCCCCCAGCCCTCGGGCAGGGGCAGGAGCCCGAGGAGCTGTTTCTTCTCCTCGGCCGAAAGTCCCGAGACGGACGTTTTACCCGCCGTCCATTGGTATCCGAGCTCGGCGTTCCTTTTGTTGATCTCGGCGATCCGCTCGTCTTCGCTCTTCTGTGCCAAAACGGGGGATGCCGCCAGAGCGAGGACCGATACGATCGCGAGCGCCGCCGCGATCCAGGGGAAAAGGTGGGATCTCATGTGTTCGTAACTCCTTTGCGGATCCGGATGCGATATTGAATCTCGTGCAAACGCTATAGGTAAAGTAAGGCTTCCGCGAGCGCGAAGCCAGATAATATTATACCAGAAAAGGGGCGCGATTTGCATTCGAACATCATGCGGCACCGGACGATACGGAAGCGGAAAATCGCGAAACGATACGGGCCGAAAGATTAACCCCCCCGGCCCGTGTCGGCAGCGCGTGGGTTGCGCCTTGGCCTATTTCCCCGACATCCCTTTCATCGAAGCATGACCATCTTCCTGGTCTCGTTGAATCCTTTCGTCTCCATCTTGTAGAAGTAGATACCGCTCGCGACCTCCGAGCCGATGTTGTTCCGGCCGTCCCACGCGATCGAGTAGGCGGCCGCATCCCGCACGTCGTCGACGAGCGTCCGCACGAGCTGCCCCGCGACGTTATAGACCTTGAGCGTCACGGGTCCCTTCTCCTTCATGTCGAATCTGATCGTCGTCACGGGATTGAAGGGGTTCGGGAAGTTCTGGGAGAGCTTGTCGACCGAGGGAACTTCCGTGTCGGCGTAGCAGCACGGGATCACCGGAAACTGCATCCAGCTGAACACGTCCCTCGCTATCTCGAAACGGTCGAGGGACGCGGAGGCTACGTCGTCGCGAACGTACTGGTAGCTGAATCCGAACCACATCGTGTTCACGTTGAATCCGCCCGGGTTCACCTGCGAAGACGCGATAGCCGCATAGCGGTTAATCGCGAGCTTCACCGGATAGCTCGCCGCGTACTTGCCGTTCGCCGTCTTTTCGAGCACGTCGAACTGGTTGATGATCGGGCATCCGCCGTATGCGTAGAACTGGTCGGGAACGCCGCCATGCACGAAGACGCCCGCATCGGCTTCTCCCGTTATAAGCGGGCTCACGACGCCGCCGCCCTTGATGCCGCCGGTCTCGTCGAAATAGCTCGTCGCAACGAAGTCGACGCCGCACCAGGTGCTCAAGAGGGTGAGCGCCGGCGTCGATGCGAGTTGATCCAGGTCGTTGGCGATATTGTCGCCGCAGACCCAGAGTCCGCATACGTGCTCGGACTGCTCGAACCAGTTGATGAGCATCGTGCAGTCGTCGGACTTGTCGCTGTTGATCGTGCCGTCCGAGATCGTGATGTTGTTGAGATCGCCGCTGTCCCAGATGATCGCGCGGTACCAATCGACGAGATGCTTGGTCTTCGCGCGGCTCCCCGGCCCGTTCGAGACGCCTGAAGTCGGGCCGTTCACGTCGTACCTGTCGACGTTGCTGTTCGGCTGCCCGGGCGCATAATCGAACGTCGGCATCCAGTAGTTCTCGACGGAGCCGACGAACGAGCCGCGCCCCGTGAAGTCATCGACGAAAAGCACTTCGCTGTTCTTTGTCGGGAGGCAGGTGAACTCGTAATACGGCCCGTATGACCGCGCCCACTTGGGGAGCGCGGCTTCGGTGCCCGCGTTGTTCCGGGCCGTAAAGTAATAATCGATTCTGTAGCCTCTCGTGAAGAGCGCGTCGTTCAGGTCGACCATGTAGCGGTTGCGCTGAATGCCGCCGGAAGTCCGAGCGGTGTCGCACTGGATGATCGTCCAGACGCCGTCGTCGCTGACGTAATTGAAGTCGATCGTGTACTGCGAGCCGATGGGCCCGGTCACGACGCTGCCGGCGAGCGAGGGGCCGTAGAGATTGGGCTTCGTCGGCACGGGTCCGATGTAGGTGCACTTCACGTGCATGTAAATCGCCGGGCCGCCGGCCGGGTCGGCCGCGATGCCCCCGCCGAGATCCGAGCTGCAGTCGACGACGATCGAGTCTCCCGGGCGGATGACCGGATTATCGTTCACGTTGATATCGTTCGCCGCATCCGCGCGGACGTAGCTCTCGAGCGTAAACTCGAGCCCGGGAAAGTTGTCCTGGAAGAGATCGAGATCGCGGGAGTACCACTGCGGACCGTCGTTCTTGAAACGATAGAGCCGCACGTTGTCGTACCAGGGCGCCGGCGTGTGAGAGGCGCAGTTGCCGTTTATGAGGTACCACACGTCGCACATGTCGACGATGCCGAGCGCGATCTGGATACTGTCCCCGTGGAAGAAACTGCCCAGATCCTTGGTTTCAAAGCTGTACACACCGTTGGCCCAATAGTAATAAACGAAATTGTCTCCGAGCCAGGAACCAGGGCATCCCGCGTCGTCGAATCCGCGGACGTGCCAGTTCCAGAACACGAGATTCGACAGCGGATTGTCGACATAGACCGTGTACTTCAGGTGGAGACCTCCGAGAGAGGGAAGATCCCCTTCCGGAATCGTGCCGTTCTGGTTGCTGTTGCACCCGGTCGAATACTTCCGCAAGTTGATGATCGGTGAAACGACCGCCTCGTCCTGGCAGGGAGCCTCGATCCCGCCTGACCCTTGGCAGAAGGGGGTGTCAAAATAGAACGGATAGCTCGTGCTCGGAACCGGGGAGCCGAGGAAGAATACGATCTGGGTGGCGAAGTTATCGCCGCACGGATCTTTGTCCGTGAGGTTGTTCTTCAGGCCGGAGTGCAGGCCGTATGCCGGCCCCGTATTCGCGCTCCAGATGCCGGAGGAGCCTGCGCCGATCGAAGCGCTTTCGAAGTTCTCGAAGTTAGAATAGCCGCCCGAATCCGATACGCGAATGCTATCGACGATACAGCCGCCGTCGGTGTTCCAGAGGCCGTCCTCGTCGCTCCACGCGCCGTCGGAAACGAAACGAAAGCGAAACTTCGTCGCGATCTGCGTCATCGGGTGAGTCACCTGAGAGACGATGACCCCGTTGCCGGTGTATGAAGCGA
>JBAZPL010000196.1:0-4727 GCA_041648155.1 Candidatus Krumholzibacteriia bacterium | reverse complement strand
CCTGGTAGAGACGGTCGAAACGCGCGATGTGGTCTTTCGTTCGCTTGTGCGCGTACTCGACCATCGTTCCCGTCTTCATGATGAACGCCCAGTCGCTGCCCTGCGCGAGGAGGAGCTCCCGCGCCGCCTGGTTGAGCGCGCGCCTCGTGATGCCGTCCGCGTCGGGGAAGCGGTCGGCGAGGATGACCATGCGGTCCGCCATCATGTGCAGATGCGAATAGATCCAGTCGTTGTCGCCGTTGAGCCACACCTCGCTGTAGCCCTTCCATCCCCACGACGACATCGACGGGGTGATGACCTGGAGCTTCGGGTGGCGTTCGAGATACTCCCACGGAGTGATCATCTTGATCGTTTTCTGGTCGAAATGGATCTTGCGTATGAGGAACTCGACCCACTCGGGCCCTTCGTACCACCAGTGGCCGAAGAGCTCCGCGTCGTACGGTGAGACGATGATCGGCTTTATCTTGAGGAAATCGTGCAGCCACTCGATCTGCTTCTCGCGATTATACATGAAATTACCCGCATGGGCGGCCGCCTTCTCGCGGGCGATCGAGGGCTTGTAGGGTTCCTTGTGCTCCGTTTCTCCCGTGATCCGGTGATACTTGATCCCGAGGTTGACGCGGTTTCCGTCCGAATGGAGATAGGGGCGGACGTAGTCGTAATCGAGGTCGAAGCCGACGTCGCGGTAAAACTCGCGGTAGTCGTAGTCGCCCGGATATCCCTGCTTCGCGCTCCAGACTTGCTTCGACGATTCCATGTCGCGCCCGAACGCCGCGACGGCCGACGGGGTGTACACCGGCGCGAAGACGCCGTAACGCGGCCGGGGCGTCCCGAAGAGAATCCCGTGCGTATCGATGAAGAAGAACTTTATGCCCGCCTGCTTGAGCAGCTCGTCGGTTCCCGGCGCGTATCCGCACTCGGGGAGCCAGATGCCGCGCGGCCGGCGCCCGAAGTGTTTCTCGTAGTGCGCGCAGGCGATCTCGATCTGCGCCCGCGCCGCCTTGCGATTCGGCATGAGGGGGAGGTACCCGTGCGTCGCCGCGCAGGTGATGATCTCGATTTTCCCCATGTCCTGGTAGCGCTTGAACGCCTGGATGACGTTATTGTAGTAGCGCTCCGAGAAGATCTGCCGCGCCCGCGTGAGCTTCCAGAAATACATAAGGGCGAGCTCGTGGAAGTCGGGCGTCCAGCGGGTGCGTTCGATCTCCTTGCCCGCGAGGTCGATGAGCTTGTTGAGGTGCCGCAGATAGCGGTACTGCAGAAGCGGATCGCTCATCATCGAGAGGAGAGTCGGCGTGATTGACATCGTGAGCCGAAAATCGACGCCGTCCTCGATGAGCCGGTCGAAGACCTCGATGAAGGGAATGTACGTCTCGGTCAGCGCCTCGTAGAACCAGTCCTCTTCGAGAAATTCCTCGTACTCCGGGTGTCTGACGAAGGGAAGGTGCGCGTGGAGAACGAGCGCCAGGTATCCTTTTTCCTCGCTCATTTAAGCACGGGCTCTTTCTTCAGCGATTTCTTCGTAACCTTCGTTTCGATCGTGCGCTCTTCGAGCTTGTCGCCGGAGACGGCGGTCACGGGGAGCTCGATCGCGCCGTCGGGGAGCGCGAATCGGAGAGAGAACGTTCCGTCGGGACGAAGTTTCACTTCCTTCCCCTGCACGGTCACCCGCGCGTCCGGCTCGGTGCCGCCGTAAAGGATGAGCTCGGTCGCGACCCAGAGGCGGAACGATCGGCCCTTCGCTTCCTTGTACAGAGCGCCGCTTCCGAAGCTCGTCACCGCGCCGGAGCTCGTCTCCTCGATGAGATGTTTCTCGAGGAGGCCCTTGAGCTCTCCCGAGGCGGAATGCATGTCGTAGCCGCCCGAGGCGGCGAATATCTTGTCGAACACGTCGTTGGGCACCATCCAGTGTTCGTCGATCCGGTCGCTCGCGCGGTCGGACGGGGTCTCGACGATGTTCGATATGGCCACGAGCTCGAACCGGCCGTCGGGGGACAGGGCCCCGATCGCGACCTGGTAACGCCCCTGGGCGGAAACGTTGATATACCAGGTTCTCGCCTCGCGCGTAAGAACGACGTCGAAGTGGCTCTGCTTCTCGCTCGATCTGTCGTAGACGCGAAGGATCATCTTGCATGCCGCCCACGACGAGCCGAATGTCCGTTCGAGCTCGCGGTACTTGCGGTCGGTGACCTCCCAGTACGCAAAGAGCCAGTGCGGATCGCGAACCATTGCGACGATGCGGTCCACGTTGTAGCCCTTCGGAATCTCGATCGATTCGATGGGGGGCATCACACGCTGCTCGGCGCCGAGATAGAACTTGCTCTCCTCGGCCGCCTGGCGGATGGGCTCGTGCGAGGCCTTTTCCGGCTCCGCGCTCTTGCGCGGCGCGGGCTTTTTCCTGGCGGCCTTCACGGATTTGACCTGGATCTTTGCCTTCGCGCTCTTCGGAGAGGCTGCGAACGGAGCGGGCTTCGCCGCGGGTTTCGGCGCCGCGGAACGTGCCTTCACGGGTTTCGCCGCCGCGGGGCGCTTCGCCTTCTTGAGCGAAGCTTTCTTCGCCTTGCGGGGCGCCTCCCGCACGCCGGCGATGAATCTCCTCGCCGCTTCCTTCGCGGCCTCGACCCTTTTCTGGTTGTCCGAAATCGAATCCTTCTTCACTTTGGCCTTCGGCTTGACGGCCGGCGCCGCCTTTTTCCGCTTCTTGAGCTCTTTCGGAGTCATATCGGATCACCTTCCTGTCCCGCCGTCGAACATGGACGGCAGCCGCTATTGTGCGTAGTGCTGCAGTATAATGTATTCGCCTGAAAATGACTATCCCTAAGTGTCGAGCTACGTGTCGAGCTATTCTACCGGGGAATAACCATTTACGGCGAACGCCGTTTGTGCTACAATGCGGGCGGCGGTTGAGTCTGCGGAAATCTCTTGGAATCAAGTAGATGAATTGCGGTTGGGAACTGCCATCTCCCACCCCCACGGGCAAGTTCCCTGACCTGAGGCGAATTCCCTGAGCCGGCGAAAGTTTGTCGGAAACAGAACATTTTTGCCGTCTAAATTATCATGACGGCGAGATGGGTCGGAAAAAGTCCGGCGCGCAATCGCGACATGTCCTTGTAAAGATGGGGGGTAAGGACGTGAAAGCTCTCTCGGCGATCCTCGCGATCGCAATCCTTGCTACATTAATCGGCTCGACGGGCGCGGCGCGCGAAGCGGCGAGGCCCGGCCTGCGGATGATGAGGGAAAACTCCGAAGACCGGATGTCCGGGCTCGTCGATCCGGGGCTGCGCGGCCTTTACGAAGAGGCCGCGGTCGATACCTACTGCCTCGTCTGGTATGATTTCGAGATCAAGAACTGGCAGGGGTGGACAAGGTCGGATGAGACAGCTCAGAGGGGCACCTTCTTCCACGTCGACGACTTCGCCGGGCTCGCGGGCTACGCCCCGCTCGAGGGCGCCAAGTCGATGTGGTGCGGCGCGCGGCAGAGCTCGGGCGATCCGTACCTGTGCTCGTGGGCGACGGCGGCCGGCTACGGCAACAGCTGGGATCAGATGCTCGCGACGAATCCGATGAGCCCCGTCGGGGCGCTCACCCTTTCGTACAAGATCGCGTATGACGTGGAGCCGGGATACGACTACGTGAGGGTCGAATACGACGGGACCAATGGATGGGAGACGGTCGCCGAATATGATGGACAGGGCGATACGATTGTTTCTCTTTTCCTGCCGCTGACCGTTTCGCAGACGAAGCTGCGTTTCCGTTTCACGTCCGACGGGGCCTGGAGCGACGAGGACGGCCTCTACGAAACGAACGGCGCCTGCGTCATCGACAGCATCAGCCTCTCCGATATGGGCGCGTTCTCCGATTTCGAGGATTTCGAGGCGGCGGCAATCGGGGCGAACGAGGCGGGGATCTGGCATGGCCGAACCGGCGTTCCCTTCGGCAGGTACTCGGGTCTCCAATCCAACCTGGACGACAAGGATCCCTGCGGAGAGAATCTCACGTCGCTCATCGTGTTCTACATCGGATCCACGGTCCCGAGCACGACGTATCCGGGTCTCTATGACACGCCGTTCTGCGCGGGCGCGGGCGGCCACGAAGCTCCGTGCCAGAATGAGCTCGTTGTCTCGCCCCCGATAGACACAAGGAGGTACTCGACGCAGCGCAACAGCGTCCAGGACGGCGTTATACCTCCGGGAGAGCTGGCGTCGCTCGCGGGCTTCCTGTTTCGATATGCGGTCTATGAAGATTCGCCGCTTTCGAACCTTGTCTTTTATTTTTGGCACGTGCGCAACATCGTGGACGGATGTCCGGGGCCATGGCTCGGTAGATATTTTATCTATTATTGTTGTTATAATCAGGGCTGGATCTTCGCGGGCCAGAACGTGAGTAACCTCATCACGAGCGACACGGTGCAGGTCGCCCTCGGCGTCACCGATATGTGCGACGTATGGTACCTCGTGAACGGCAACTGCGCGCAGCACACCCCGGCGCCGTGGTTCGATAACGTACGCCTGTATCGGTACAACGGCTCGGGGCCGCAGTGGAGCTATCGCGACCTTGATCTCTTCCAGGACAACTTTCCCGGGTTGGAATTCCAGTTGGAGAGCTATGTCCGCGCGGACGCGGCGAACGATATCAATACGAACGACAACCCGGTCATCCGTCCGGGCGACTCGATCGTCGTCGACTGCAGCTCGCCGATGGGCGACGGCATCGCAGCCGATCCGACC
>JBAZPL010000195.1:0-4747 GCA_041648155.1 Candidatus Krumholzibacteriia bacterium | reverse complement strand
TAGAGGGCGTGCGGCGGCAGCGTCTGCCCGGCGCGGGAGGAATCGCGCGCGGCGAGGATATCCGCCATTTTCCACGGCTTCCCCCTTCCGATCTCGAGCACCGTGCCCGCGATCGCGCGGACCATGTGGTGGAGGAAATGATCCGCGGTAAGGGAGAGCGTGACAAGCGGCAGCGTCTCGACGAGCTCGGCCCGCGTCACGTCGCATCGCTTCGTTGCGGAGCCGTCGTCCGCCGTGGTGAACGACGTGAAATCCTTCTCGCCGATGATATCCCCGAGCGCGCTCCGCATGGCGCGAAGATCGAGATCCTTGCCGGCAAGGTAATAGTGGTTCCGCCAGAGCGCCGTCGGGCGGCGGATAAATATATAATGGTACGTGCGGCTCTTCGCGCCGAAGCGGGCGTTGAAACCGCTCGGCGCCTCCTCGACGCCGCGGACACGGATGTCGGCGGGGAGCCACCCGTTGAGGGCGCGGCGAAGGACGGCCGGGCTCAGAGCGGTTCCCGAGTGGAAGCTCCCGACCTGGCCGACCGCGTGGACCCCCGAGTCGGTCCTCCCGGCGCCGGTCACCGTGCTCCGCTCGCACGTCGCCTTATGGACGGCCCGGCAAAGCTCCCCCTGCACGGTGCGCTGCCCGGGCTGGATCTGCCATCCGTGGAAATCCGTTCCGTCGTACTCGATGATCAACTTAAACGTGCGCATACAACCCCGCGAAAAAAATGACGAGAGCCGCGGCGCAGACGATGCTGTCCGCCCTCCCCCAGCCCGCATCGCGCGAAGAGCTCCGCGGCGCGTCCATCCGGTAGCAGCGAACGTGGAGCGCCGTGTCGATCTCGTCGGCCCGCCTGAAAACGCCGATAACGAGGGGTACGAGAAGCGGCACCGCCGCCCTGATCGCGGCCGGGCCGCGCTTCGGAAAGCCGCACCGCGCGGCCTGGGCGAGCTGCAGCCGCCTCACTTCGTCCGCCATGAGCGGAATGAAGCTGAAGGCGATCATCGTCATGAGCGATATCTCGCCGACGCGCAGGCCGATGCGTCTCAAAGGCGCGAGCACACGCACCACGGCATCGGACAGATCGATCGGGTCCGTCACGGCGAGGAACAGGTTCGCGGCGGCGATGAGGACGACGATGCGCAGGCTCTGCGCCAAACCGGTCACCGCGTTCCGCCACCAGAGGGCCTCTCCGTGCACGAGGAATACGTTCGCGAGCACGATGAGCGCGACGAAGAGCGGCAGGGACGCGAAAACGGCGCGGAGCCTGGCAAATCCTATCGGCTTCGGAGCATGGAGAAGCGCAAGAAACACGGCGAGCGCCACGGGCGCGATCCATGACACGAAGAGAAAGGACGCGATCGAGACGAGCGCCGCGACGAGCAGCTTGGAGAGCGGATGGAGCCGGTGCAGGAACGTATCGCCGGCGGTGTATTGAATCATTCGGGCCATCGTCGCTTCTCCTTAGACCTTGCATTCGCCTCGCGCGCGGAGTCATTATACTCCAGCATCGAACGGAAGTGTCTCGAGAAATTGCGCGAAGGAGGAACTGATGAAACGGACGGCGGTCGTCCTTGCCATGATAATCGGTATCGGCCGGTTCTTTCCCGGACTGAGCGCTCCCGCCGCGGCCGGGAGCCGGTACGAGAGTGTTCTCAAGAGCCCGGCAGGAAGGGAAAAGCTCATCGCGCTCGCGAGAATGGAGGAAACGGGAACGATCGACGCGGCGGTTCTCAAGACGCTCGCGGCCGACGAGGAACCGCTCATCAGGGCGCGGTGCGCCGAGCTCCTCGGACGGAACGGCAATCCGGCGGGCGTTCCGTTGCTCGCGACCCTCTGCGACGACTCGAACAACCTCGTCGCGCGGACGGCTGTGTATTCCCTCGGTCTCATCGGCGGTACCTCGGCGCTCGAACCGCTCAAGCGCTGCCTCGGGGAAAAAGGGCCCACGATCAAGACGTACGCCCTCGAATCGCTCGGCAAGACCGGCACGAAGGAAGCCGTCCCGATCATCGCCCCCTGGTTGAGGAATTTCGACTCGGGCCTGCGGGCGCAAGCCGCGCTCGCGCTCGCCTTCACCGGAGATTCAGCCGCGGCCGCCGAGTGCAACGCGATCATCCATGATCCCGACGCGCGCGTCATGGCGTCCGCGGCGTACGCCATGGGCCGGCTCGGCTACCACAGCGGCATCGATCGAATCGCGGAGCTTCTCGGGCACGAATCCGCCGAGGTGCGGTTCCGCGCGGTGGAAGCGCTCGGCCGCCTCAAGGCGGAGAGCGCCGTCCCGCTCATCGCCCCGCTCACGCGCGATGCGGATCGCTGGGTCGCGATCAAGGCCGCCGAGACGCTCGGCCGCATCGGAAGCAACAAGGGCGCCCCCGCCCTCGAGGCGCTTCTCGCGTCGAACGACGACTACCTGAGAACGCTCGCGCTGGAGGGGCTCGCCGTCATCGGGGGGAAAAAGCAATTCGAAGCGGTGAAGCCGCTCATCCACGACCGGTCTCTGATGGTCCGCCGCGCGGCCCTCGGCGCCGCCGCGAAGACGGGAAAAGACGGCGCGAGACCGCTCCTCCTCAAGACCGTGAAAAACGGCGCGCGCCGCGAGAGATCGACCGCGCTCGAGTTCCTCGGCACCCTCGGCGATCCGGACGATCTCGCCCTTCTCGTCCAGGCGCTGACACCGGGCATCGATCCGCTCGTGCGCGAAGGAGCCGCGGCGGGGCTCGGCAACTGGAAAGGGAAGACCGACCTCGGCGCATCGTCCGGCTACCGGGACGACAGCGGCGTGACGCTCACGCCGATCGAGGCGCTCCAGAGGGCCGCAACGGGCGACGACTGGGTCGTCGCGAGCATCGCCATCGAATCGCTCGGGAAGGTCGGCCCTGTCGATATCGTTCCGGACCTCGTCCACGTCTACGACTCGAGCGCATCCTACAACGATGGCGACCGGAAGCTCGCCGTCGTCGAGGCGATCGGCTCGATGGCCCGGAAGATCGATGCGAACGACGTCCAGAAGTTCGGCCTGAAGGAGTTCTTCGCGAGAGCCGCGGTCGACGCCGATCCGCGCATCGCATCCGCCGCCGCGCGCGTCGCGTCCGGATTCGGCATGAAGCTCGAAGCGGCGAGCACGGGCGTATGGCAGCGGGGCGCGACGCCCTGGAAAGAGCCGGCGCTTCCCCTCGGAGAAGTGACGATCCGCGTATCGACGTCCCGCGGCGATATCGAGATCCTGCTCTACGGCGACGAGGCGCCGGCCGCCGTCAGGAGCATCCTCGCGCTCGCACAGGCGGGCTTCTACGACGGTTCCGTGTTCCACCGCATCGTGCCGGGTTTCGTCATCCAGGGCGGATGCCCGCGCGGGGACGGCTGGGGCGACGCCGGCTTCCTGCTCCGCAACGAGATCAACGGGTATCGCTACGAACGGGGCACCGTAGGCATGGCCGATTCGGGAAAAGATACGGCGGGAAGCCAGTTTTTCATTACGCATACGCCGCAGCCGCATCTCAACGGACGCTACACGATCGTCGGCCGCGTCACGAAAGGCATGGAGGTGGTAGATACGATCGAGGAGGGAGACACCTTCAGCATCCGGGTCGTCGAATGACGCGGAAGGCGCGCTTCAGGCGCGCCGCGGAGCTATGCCCGCCCGGCAAGCTCTCCGAGCACCTTCCGGTGCGCCTCGAACGCGACCGGCGGCAGATCCTTGAGCGAGAAGAACCCCACTTCCTCCGCGTCGTCCCCGGCCCTTGGCGTTCCTCCCGTGGCATGAGCGCGGTAGAGCACGAGTAGCGTGTTCCCGCGCGGATCGTCGAAGCACGTTTCCACCGCATGGAGAGCGTCGATCTCGACCGCGAGCCCCGTTTCCTCCATCGCTTCCCGCGCCGCGGCGGCGCGCACGTCTTCGCCATACTCGATGAATCCCGACGGGATCACCCAGAGCTCCTTGAAGGGCTCGTAGCGCCGCTTGACGAGAAGCACCGCGCCGTTCTCGACGATCAGGACGCCGGCCGCGGGCGCGGGGTTGCGGTAGTGAACGTAGCCGCATGCGCGGCATACCATCCGGAGATGCTCCCCCTCGCGTCCTCGCTCGAGCGGCGCCGCGCAGAGGGGACAATAGGAGAATTCGTTTCTCATTTTCTCGGTTGGTAGCGGAGAACCCACAAACGCCACTCGCGATCCATCTCATCGAAATCCTTGCCGTAGGTCGTCTTGAAATGCACGGCGAATACAACGGGGTCTTCCACTTCGTTCGCTGCCTTGTAGAGCTTCATGAATTTGTCGATGCCGTGCCGGTCGATGAGCCAGATCGTGAATGAAGCCCAGCCGGGAACGACGTTCGACATGCCCGCCGCGTCCATATCCTGCTGCGTGAATATTTTGTAGAGCGCGGGAAGCTTCATCCCGGTAAGAGATTGCTTGGCAACCAGATGCAGGTCTCTGCCTTCCCATGATCCGAGGACGTAGAAAACGAGCCCCTCGACGAGCCCGAACGGCGGATAGCCGAGCGGCACGAGCAGCATGTGGATCATCTCGTGATCGTCATACGTTCGCGTCGTATGCAGCTCCTGCTTCTTCCACATCGCGCGCTCGTGGCCCTTCCTCACGCCGATGATCTCCTGGAATTTCGCCTCCGAGGGATAATAGTAATAGCCGACCTTGTTCTCGACCTTGAGATCGAGCTTTTTCACGCAGCTCTCGATGAACGCGGTTTCCTTGTCGATCGCTCCGGCGGGAAACGGGCTCCCCTCGAGGTAGT
>JBAZPL010000194.1:0-4761 GCA_041648155.1 Candidatus Krumholzibacteriia bacterium | reverse complement strand
CGCCTCGGCCGAGACGTTCTTCCCCGTGCCGATCTTGATCGTCTCCACGGTGCATCCGCCGACCTTCTTCGTCTGGACGGCTCCCGCGGACTTGCCCTTGTTGCAGCCGTATGATGCCGCCGCGAAAACGCACGCGCACAGTATCGCGAAAAGAATCTTCATCCTGCACCGTCCTTGATTCGAGCCGCCGAGTCCCGCCGGGCCGGTTGTCCTCGCCCTTACTGCGTCACAGGCTTGAGCCAGATCGTGAGACCGATTCTCACGTCGAGCGAACGGAACGTGTCCCCAAGCGCATCCCCCGCGCTGTTCCGCACCATATCGGTATCGACATTATCGAGAAACGGGTCCCTGAACTCCTTGGCCTGGAGTCCCGCGTAGTACGAGCATTCGAGGGCGAGATCGAGGTTGCTCCTGATCGAAACGTCGAGCCTTCCCGTGACGAGCCCCTCGAGTGCGCCGAGCTTCCCACCGCCGGAGATGAGGTTCGTCTGGCCGTAACCGATGCCGGCGCCGAGGGTGGGTCTGAATCTTTCGCTGTCGCTCGTGAAGTTGTGCCGCGCGACCAGCATGGAGGAATAGTGCCTCAGCTTGGCCGTGAAACCAGCCTCGTGGGCGTTCTTATAGTCGAACGGGGGATAGAAAGTTGTCGCGAAGTGCAGCTCGAGCGACCACCGCTCCTCGAAGAAGGTATGTCCGAGAGAAACGCCGAGCCCGTAGCCGGCCCCGACCTTTTCTCTTTTCTGGAGCGCGAGCTCCGCGTTCAGGTTCTTGAGGTTGGGAACGCTCGCGCCCGTCCCGAGCCGCACGAAGAATCTTCCGTCGGCGGCAAGGAGCGGCGAGCAGAAGGCAACGATGAGGAGAATCAATAGAGCGGCGCAAAGTTTCGATGCGGGATTCGATTTCATGGACGGAATTATAGGATGAGCCCCGGCGAAGTCCAGCGTTATAATCCGAACCTGTCTTGCGCAGGTTTGCTATAATGAGTACCCTGGAAACGGCAGCGGGCTTTTTCGCGGGAGCGAGGGTGATCGTATGAAAACTATGTTGAGAATGTTGACCGCGCTCGCGGTGCTGTTGTTTGCGGCGCAGCCGGCGGCAGGGCAGGAATCGACCGATCTTTCGAAGTTGCTCCCCGCCGCGGACGGGATCTCCGGTTGGAAAACGGATGGAGAGCCGCTCTTCTACACTCAGGACAACCTCTGGGAATACATCGACGGCTCGGCCGAGAATTTTCTCTCCTTCGAGTTCCGGCAGGTGATTGCGCAGGACTACGTTTCTCCCGCGGGCCGGGGGCTCAAGGTGGAGATCTACGAGCATGGAAGCCCGCTCATGGCGTACGGCATCTACGCGCAGATGCGGAGTCCGGGCCTCGCGTTCCACGATATCGGGAATGAGGCGTTCTCCGACGAGTATTCGATCAACTTCTGGAAGGACCGTTTTTACGCGCGCGTCGCGGTCTTCGAGAAGGGCGAGGAATCGGACGCGGCGCTGAAGCTTTTCGCAAATGCAATCGCGGCCGCGATACAAGGGGGCGCCGCCGCGCTGCCCGCGGAAGCGGGCGCATTTCCCGAAGAAGGGCTCGTGCCGAACGATCTCCGCTATCTCACGCAGGGCGTCCTCGGGCGGGAGAAGTTCCCTCCGGCCTTCGTGGGCACGTACATGTTCGGTAGCGAGCCGGGGAAGCTCTATCTCGCGATGCTCATCGACAGCGCGGCCGCGCGGGATACCTTCGAGTGGTATACGGACGAGATGGAATCGTTTCTCGCGACCGCGGAGGGCGTCGGCGGCGAATACATCCTTGGCCTCGGAAACGATCGTTATCAGGGGGACGTTCTCGTTTTCAGCTTCGGGAGATATCTCGGCGTTCTCGCCGGCGTCAAGAATCCCGCCGAGCGAGGAACGGGGCTCGTGGAGAGAATGGTCGAGAGGCTCGGTGCGATCGACGCCGGCCGAAGCATTCGCCGATAGAGCTTGACACAGAAGCGTATTGTTCTACTATTGCACACGATTTGAAGTTCATGCGTCCGTTTAACTGCTCACGCGCGAGGGAGGTTACAATGAGGAAGATTGCGCTGCTACTTGTTGTTGCTGCGGTGGTGTGTTTGTCGGCATCGACAGGTTATGCCCAGTATGAGAAGGGAAAGAGCTTTCTTGGCCCGCGTCTTGGAATTGGAGCTCATGGTAGCGGGATAGTTCTGGGTGGAGGGTACGAATACGGGGTAACGGATGTAATCAGTGTCGGCGGATTGGTTGATTACTATACCTGGTCAACCACCGGGTGGGGGATTTATGGGGGCAAGTATACATACATTATCGTCGGCGCTCAGGGAAATTACCATTTTGGAAAGGCCCTGAAGTGGGATAACAAGATCGATCCGTTCGCCGGGTTGGTGCTCGGCTACGAGCACGTTTCGTGGTCATGGGATAAGGATCCTGGCTCTATTCTTTGGTCGGCATCCGCCAGCGGCATCATACTCGGCGGCCAGGCCGGCATCCGGTATTTCATGACGCCGAAAGTCGCGCTCTATGGGCAAGGCGGATTCGGCATCACCTTCCTGAAGGCTGGTGTCGATTTTAAATTCTAGAGACGCGTTTCGCGGCGTCCTTCATCATGTCGGGGATCGCGAGCCCGTACGGGCATTTATCGAGACATTCTCCGCATTCCATGCAATCGCCGAACTTCTTCGGAAGCGCCGCGAGCCGCGCGAGCGCCCAGTCCTTGAGCTCGTAGCGGGTGTAGTAGCCGTCGATGAGGAAGAGAAACGGGATGTTGAGGCCGTTCGGGCAGGGCAGGCAATAGCCGCATCGCCTGCAGAACTTCTCTCCCCAGAGTTTTTTCTCGGCCTCGAGCCCGGCGAGCTCCCCGGCATTCGGCGCGGCGATTTTCTCTCCGGCCGAGGCGTTCTCCACGACCTGCTCCACAGCGTCCATTCCCGGAATGACGACATCCATGCCGCGCGAGAGCTCGAATCGCAGCGCGAGCGCGCGGTTCCTGATCGCTCCTCCCGCGAGGGGCTTCATGCAGATCGTGCCGACGCCGAGCGCCTTCGCCGCGGGGATGATCTCCTCCTCCCACTCCGTCTCGATCGGGTTGAACGGGAACTGGGCCGTGTCGAAGAGCCCCGTGCGGATCGCCTTGAGCATGATCTCGCGCGAATGGCCGGTGATCCCGATCCAGCGAATCTTCCCCGCCGCGCGCGCCTCGACGAGGGCTTCGTAGGCCCCGCCGGGTGCGAGCACGCGGTCGAGATCCGCGCTCGTGCCGATTGAATGGAGCTGGTAGAGGTCGATCATTTCGGTGCGGAGGTTGCGGAGGCTCGTCTCCAGCTCTTTGGCGAATTCGGGCGCGGAACGGGAGAGCGCCTTGGTCGAAAGGTAGATTCCGGCGCGCGCTCCGGCGAAGGCCCGGCCCATCTTCTCCTCGCTGTCCGTATAGGCACGGGCGCTGTCGAAGAAATTGATGCCCTTCTCGATCGCCGTCTTGAGAATGCGATCCGCCTCGTCGAACGAAACCCCCTGGATCGGGATCCCTCCGAAGCCGATCGCCGAAACGGTCATGTCTGTTCTTCCGAGCGTTCTCTTCTGCATGTCTGGGAATCTAACGCTTGGAGTGGGTTTTCGCCAGCACCTCATCGTAAACGGCCTCGGTGGTCCTGATCATCTTTTCCGCCGAGAAGCGTTCGTGCACCATTTTGCGGCCGGCGAGCGCGAACTCGGCCACCTTCGACGGATCCTGCAGGAGCTCGACGATGCGTTTGGCGAGATACTCGGCCGAGCCCTTCGGCACGAGGTAGCCGGTCTTTCCGCTCTCGATCACCTCGGGAATTCCGCCGACTTCGGTCGAGACGACGGGTACGCCCGAGGCGAGCGCCTCAAGAAGCGTGAGCGGCATACCTTCAAAATCCGACGACAGGGAGAAGATGTCGATCGCGCCGTAGAAGTAGTCCATCTTCTGTGTTTCCTTGACGAGCGAGACGTACTCGCTCACTCCGAGGTCCGCCGCGTAGGAGGCGAGGCTGTCGCGCATCTCCCCCTCGCCGATGATCGCGAGATGGACCTCCGGCACCGTCTGCCGCACCCGAGACAGCGCCTCGATGAGGAGCTTGTGGTTCTTTTGGGGCACCATTCGGCCGACCGTGCCGATGAGCTTGGCGCCGGCGAGCAGCTTGAACTGCGCGCGGCACTCCGCGCGCGGCGGGAGCTTTTCGTAATCCTGCAGGCGGATGCCGTTCGGAATCTCGATGAATTTGCCGGCGAGCTCGGGGAAGCGCTCGGCGAACGACTGCCGTACGCGATCCGAGACGCAGATAACCTTGCGCGCGCGTTTCGTGAACCGCGGGTAGAGCCACCGGTAGAGCGGGGGCAGCGCCTCGGGGATGTACGGGAGGTGCTCGGTGCGTACGATCGGCACGCCGGTGCCGCTCGCGGCTTGGGCGAGCGTTCCCCAGAACATGCCCGCCGAATTGTGGAGGTGGAGGAGATCGATATGCTCGCGGCGGATGAGGTTCGCGAGCTTCGTCACGGCCGTGAAGTCGCCGCGCCGCCTCTTGCCGAGGAGGAAAACGCGCGAACCGGTGTTCGACATCCGGTCGATCAAGTCGCCCCCCCCCGTGATCGAGCAGACGAGGTATTCGAAGTGCCGCCGGTCCCCACCAAGGAGCTGAGCCTCGATGATGCGCTCCGCGCCGCCGCGGTAGAGCGAGTAGATGACGTGCAGGACTTTGTGTCTCATGGCGGTCTCCATCCCCGCTGTTCGAAGGA
>JBAZPL010000193.1:0-4761 GCA_041648155.1 Candidatus Krumholzibacteriia bacterium | reverse complement strand
TTTGTTCTCCTACGAGAGATGCTCAGTCCTCGCAGGGGACGTACTCGAAATCCGCCGGCCCGACGTCGGCGGGCAGTGGCGGTCGCGGCCTTGGGGTATCCCACAAGGACAGGTGCTCGAGGATGGCCCGCACAACGCGCGGCTCCTCGATGAACGCGACGATCCGCATCGGGTCGCGGCAGTCAGGGCAGATGATGACCAGCCCAGGCTCGGCGGCCGGCTGCCCGAGGAGGACGTGGAAGCTCTCGGTAATGACGCCGGCGGCCACCCGGCACAGATCCCCGAGCAGTCGCCGGTCGTAGCGGAAATAGATGCGCGGCATTTTGGGATCGAGAGGACGATCTGGCGATGCGGCACCGGCAATAAAACCGTCGTGTGCAGCCACTCGGCGAAGGCTGCGGCACGTTTGGTGTGATATGAGGTGCGGAAATAGCGCCCCTTGCAGGAGTAACCAAGGCGTATCTACTGCATGTCTTTCGACCAACCTGACACGGCGTTTTCGCATTACCCACCCCTTCCATCCGTTATTCTCGCGCGAATATGAGCTTGTGGAGTTCCGGCGTGCCTGGGGCCGGGACCGCGTGGTTTTTTACGACGAGAACGAAAATCTGATCACGGTCCCCGTTTCCTGGACAAACCTGGCGCAGGAAGCCGATCCGTTCGTGGTTCTCTCGGAAGAGCGGGCCTACTTCCGCCCGTCGGATCTGCTGGCCCTGGTGGATTTGATCAAGGAGTTGAAATCATGACCATGAATTTCGTTTCGACGAACAGGAGATTGGATCGCATCATGGCCTACCTGGGCTTCCTGAATAACCTGGCGGCGCTGTTTCACTCCGACACCCGTGTTCCCAGCGCGTGCGTACTGCTGTCGCTCCCGGCTCTTGTTCAAAGCGGTGTGCTCGGTTGGGCCCGGGAGATATCCGTCAGTATGGGTTCCGTTTTCTACGGTTTGCAGACTACCATCTTCGCCCTGCTATTAACGGCACTGTTGCACATTCCAATCCCGTGGCGATGGCGGGTTTTTTCAAAGCCTCTTTTGCCTGTGTTCTGGCTTCGAACAAGAGAACATCCATCGCGTAAGTGTAATGGAGATTATGCCGTTACTGTTATGGTGAATATGCCGCATCAGGTTTTGACCGTTCGGTGGTCTGGCGCAGATGAAGGCGCTATAAAGCCAATAGATATCGTGTGTACCGTGAGATAACGGCTTGACAAGTTCATGATAAGCGGCGTAATCTACATTACACATCAGATTGCCCATTATCACGGAGGAGCCGATGATCACAAAAAAGAAGCCGGATCGAAAGGCGGAGGCCTTGCGCAGCAAAGGGTCGCTCAATCCCAGACCCGCGCGGGTGACGGATCCCCTGTTTCAGGAAAACGAGTTCTTCGACGCCAGGGACATGGTGCAGGTCAAATACGAAATGCTGCGCCGGGTGCGGGCGGAGGGACAGAATGTCACGGCGGCGGCTGGAACATTCGGCATGTCGCGTTTTTCATTCTATGAAGCGCAAGGGACATTTCAGCAAGAGGGGCTGTCCGGGCTGATACCGAAGAAGCCTGGTCCGCGCGGCCGGCACAAGATGACGGACGAGGTCATGGCCTTTTTGAAAGGAGAAATCGCCAAAGGCGATTTCCTACAGGTCCAGGACTGTATATCCCTGGTGAAGAAACGTTTTGGCCTGACGGTGCACCGGCGCACGCTCGAACGTGCGCTGGGGGCATCGAAAAAAAAACGTCGCTGACCGGCGATCGAAAAAGCATACAAGGTGGTGGTCTGGCGGATCGCTACGAGGCGTTGCGCCTTTCGGGCTCGACCAGCCTGGAGCGTAATCTGTTCATACAAAGCGGGATGGTGGCTTGGATGGAGGCTTGGTCGGAATTTGCCGTGAATTCTGAACCAGAACCTCGGAAGGAGGATCAGGGAAAGGGGCAGGACCGCGGGCGTTATGAGCGTGAGTCGCAGATACCGGGAATTGTGCGGGTTCAGGTTGCCGAGATTCTCGCCGGCATGACCTGGGCGAATGTCAGGAGATAAAATTATGAATATCGAATCGTCCGAGAAGGTGACAGCCGGACATCTGATGAGAAAGGCGTATGTGTATATCCGGCAATCAAGCATAAAACAGGTCATCAAAAACGTCGAGAGCGGGAAGCGGCAATATGGGCTGCGGGAGCGGGCGTTGGCACTTGGGTGGCCGCAAGAGCAGATCGTGGTGATCGACAAAGACCAGGGCGAGTCGGCGTCGCCGGAAGCGGCGGATCGAGAAGGCTTCGAGAAACTTGTCACGGACGTCAGCATGGGCCGGGCGGGAATCGTCGTTGGCTTGGAGGTTTCGCGCTTGGCGCGCAGCAACAGCGCCTGGCATCGGCTTCTGGATATCTGTGCGGTTACGGACACGCTGGTCTTGGACTTGGATGGCCTGTATGACACACGCCGGATCAATGACCGGCTGCTGCTGGGTTTGAAGGGCGCCATTTCGGAGGCGGAGTGGCATACGATCCGCCAGCGGATGCACGGGGGTGCCTTGAACAAGGCGGAGCGGGGAGAACTGCGGGTACGGTTGCCCGTGGGCTTTATCTATGATGAACAGAACCGGGTCGTCCGGGATCCGGATAAACAAGTCCGGCAAGCCATCGATGTTTTTTTCAAAACCTTCCATCGGGTGGGCTCGGCCTACAAGACGGCGAAATTCTTCGGAGAACAGGGACTGAAGTTTCCCAAGAGGATTTATTGCGGTCCGACCAAGGGGCAGACTATCTGGGGTAATCTGACCACGGGCCGGGTATCCCTGGCGCTGCATAGTCCGCGCTACGCCGGGGCGTATGCTTATGGACGGTCCACGAAGACCACCGGCACCGATCGGCCGAGAATTTGTAGAGATCAGCCGCGGGAGAAATGGCACACGCTGATCCTGGATGCTCACGAGGGTTACATCACGTGGGAGGATTACCAGAGAAACCTGAAATGTCTGGAGCGCAACGATCAGAGCCGCGTGGGAAAAAGGATGTGCCCGCCACGGGAAGGGCCGGCATTGTTGCAGGGGCTGGCGGTGTGCGGCTTATGTGGACGTCACATGACGGTGCGCTATTTAATGCGCCACGGCGGAGTTTATCCCAACTACATTTGCATGGGCGAGGGTAAGAAAGTAGGGTTGCCAAAATGCCAGAATATTTCGGGGGACAAGATTGACGAAGCAATCAGTGAACTGCTTCTGGATCTCGTCACTCCCGTCGCCTTGGAAGTTTCCCTGGCCGTACAGGAGGAGGTCCAGAAACGCTTCGAGGAAGCTGACAAGCTGCGCCTGCGGCAAGTGGAACGGGTCCGATACGAGATCGATCTTGCCAAGCGCCGGTACATGAGAGTGGACCCCGACAATCGTCTCGTGGCCGAGGAGTTGGAGGCGGAGTGGAATCGCAAACTGCGCGAGCTCCGTGCTGCCGAGGAGGAATACAAAGAACAGCGCGGGCGGGACCACGTGCTGATCGATGAGGAAAAACGCCGGCAAATCTTGTCGCTCGCCCAGGATTTTCCGAGGCTCTGGCGGGACCCGAACACACCTCAGCGCGAACGTAAGCGGATGGCTCAGCTCTTGATCGAAGATGTCACGCTGATCAAGAACAGCGCCGTCAGCGTCGATGTACGTTTCAAGAGCGGATCGACCAGGTCGTTGAAAGTGCCGCGGGCGCTTGCTTCCTATGAGACCTGGAAGACCAGTGCAGAAGTTATAGCCGAGATCGACCGGTTGTTGGATAACCACACTTCCGGAGAGATCGGCGCGATCCTGAACGAACGGGGCTTTTCATCCGGTCAGAGCAAAACATTCAATGCACGACGGATCAATATCATCCAGCGCGCATATCATTTGCGGGACCGATATACTCGCCTGCGAGAGCGTGGTCTGCTGACTGGTGAGGAACTCGCCGTCAAGCTGGGCACAACGCCCAGAATGGTAGTAGTCCGGCGCAGCCAGGGTCGTTTGAATGTGGTAATGTCCAAATTGAGCGACAAGGGGGACTACATGTACGAGAATATAGAAACCGCGAATGGCGAAAACACGCGCCCAGTGTCGGAAGTGACAAAAGGAGGTGTAGTATGAAAGGCATGGTAAGGCCAGCAGGTACTCGTGCCCACAGTCCGGACAGCGGACGCGGGCGAAACCCTGCTTCAGGTCACCGCAGTTCAGGTACTTGTAGACCGTCTCGCGGATGACCGGCCGGAGGAATCCGTAGCGCTCTTCGTAGCGTTCGGGGTAGACCTGCTCGAAGCGCCCGTAGTGCTCCTCGACGAGGCGATAGAGAGGTGTCTCGCGTGGGCGGCGCGGGCGGTAGACTCCCTTGGCGCGTTCGACCATGCCGAGCGCCGCATGCAGGATGTGGGCCGATCCACCAAGAGACTGTTATTTCCATGGATTTCAGCGCTGCGACAGCCCTGTTTCCCCCGTCGATTGTGCCCGCAGGGAACAAGTGCCTGGATCATTGCGGCCCCCCCTACGTCATTGAGAGGCCGCTCACATGGGTCCGGATGTAAGGCGCGCGAGTCCCGAGGAGTGAGGCTTGCCGGTGCACGCCGCATCGAAGCGGGACGAAGCGCGACACCGCAGACGGGCCCTTTTCAGCGGCCTCTCACCCGAGGCGCTTACGGAAGCGCAGGACGGCGAGATTGAGGATCGCGATCCCGAAGAACAGGAGGATCACGACCTGGGGCCAGAGCACCGCGAGGCCGTTGCCCTTGAGAAAGATCCCCCGCACGATCACGAG
>JBAZPL010000192.1:0-4799 GCA_041648155.1 Candidatus Krumholzibacteriia bacterium | reverse complement strand
CGGGAGGGCAGAATTACGGCGGAGATGCTCGGGCGAGCGTGCACCGCGCGGACGCGCTGCGTGACGGTGAGCTCGGTCCAGTTCTCGAACGGCTATCGCGTCGACGTCGCGAAGCTCGGGCGTTTCTGCCGCGAGCGCGGGATCTACCTTCACGTCGACGGGATCCAGTCGCTCGGGATGCTCCGGTGCGACGTGCGCGCCATGGGGATCGACTTTCTCTCGACCGGAGGCCACAAGTGGCTGCTCGGTCCCGTCGGGACGGGATTCTTCTACTGCCGCCGCCCGCTCCTCGACGAGCTCGACGTCTCGAACCCCGGCTGGCGCGGCGTCAAGAACACGTGGTCCTTCTTCGATCACGACCCGACGCCCCGCGCGGACGCGGCGAGATTCGAGGAAGGCACGCTCAACCTGTACGGAATCGCGGGGCTCGGCGCCTCGATCGACCGCTTTCTCGAGATCGGGATGGCGAACGTGGAACGCAGGATTCTCGGGCTCGCCGAGACCCTGGAGGAGGGCTTACGCTCGCGAGGGTACCTGGTCACAAGCCCCCGCGAGGGCGGCGAGCGATCGGGAATTCTCTGCTTTCGACATCCGAAGAAAAAGACGGAAGCGCTCTACGAGAAGCTCGGCGCGGCCCGCGTCATCGTGAGCCACCGCTCGGGAGCCATCAGGCTCGCCCCCCATTTTTACAATACGGAGGAAGAGGCCGCGCGGCTGCTCGATCTTCTGTAGCGCACTGTAGAGTAGGAGTCGATCACCGCCCGCCAGGAGAAGTTAATTAGGGAAAGATCGGCATCGCCCCACAAACTCTCCAAGCCTCATGTGTAATCATACAATGACATGTCACCATGCCTAGTCAACAGTATAATATCGGCTAAGTTGCCACGAAGTATCGTCCAAAATCAATATCAATTGTCAAGAATACTTTACGCTGCTTTCCGCTGATCTTGATCAATTTATTCTAAATAATATTCTATTAATTAAGTTGGCTTAGGACTCCATCAGTGATAGGATGTGGCTATCGGTTCACAGCACTAGGGGACACTCCAAATTTCTTTCTCAAGAAGTTGTCTTATATCTAATTCAGATTCGATGACGGTTCGGTGGTACGGACTTGATTCAATGAGTTAGTCAATAAGTAGGTGTATATGCGCATGAGCACGGCAGTACGTAATTGTCTAATCGCCCTTGAGGTCATGCTTTGTTTGTGGCCGCTTCCCGCTTACTCGAGAGTATGGTACGTCCGCAATGACGGGACGGGTGATGCGCCGACAATTCAAGCCGCTATTGATAGTGCCGCCGCTGGAGATACGATAATCTTGGCAAAGGGGATATTTACGGAGCAGTCAATTATACGGTGCACAGACAAGAACAATCTCGTTATCACTAGCGAGGCTCCCTCCTTTAGGCTCAATTATAACCTATAGAGTGTCTAGAGAACCGGGAGAGGTCCACTCCCTGAATCCCAGCTGCAGTTCATTGGCGACCAAGGTCACCGGTTCTTTGGTTCGCCGTCAGCTGAAAGTGGACAGATAAGGGCTGAGAGTTAAGAGACGGTTTTGGAGGATGGGCACGAGAGAAGGGAATCGCGATTCGACGCACGAGCGATCACGACGAACGAATGTGCTCGTCTGGCCGCGCCGAGAATGCAAGCGACACTATCCCCCGCTGCGAACCCGACCGCATTGAGCAGAAGCCGACTCATCCTGCCAGGGACGCTGCCCGGCGAGATCTTCCTCGCCTGGGCATTCGCGATAACGGAGAGTCTATCGTATGCATTCAGCGTGAAATGCCTTATGGAGACGACCTCAAATCCCTTGCGCGACAGCATGAGCCGGAGAGTTTCCTCGCCGAAATGGTATAGGTGACGGGGCACGTCGACGGGATTGGGATCGACGCGCCTCAGCAGCCGTTCCTCGATGCTCTTCGCGTTCGGGACAAGGATGACGATGATGCCCCTCGGCGAAAGAATCCGACGACAGATATCGAGCGCCGCACCGGGATCGCGCTGGTGCTCGAAAGAGGCCCAAAAGGTCACAACATCCGCTGAATCGGCTGGAAGCGAGAGCGCCGCGAAGTCCGACCGCACACACTCGATTCCATGGCGCGTCCGGATGTGTTCGCACATGTCAGCCGAAATGTCCACGCCGACGACTGACCATCCGCGCCCTTTCATCGCCGCGAGGAACCCGCCGCGGCCGGGACCGACGTCGAGCAGTCTGCCCGGCCGCGGATGATATCGCGCGACGATGCTCATCTTCTCTCGAAGCGCCATGCCCTCTCGCAGCGCGGGAAGGTCGAGCGCTCGCTTCCACCGGCGTTCATTCGCGCGGCGCGGCTCCCGCGGCTCATCCAGGCGGTCATAGAATATCGCGGGATAAAACGAAAGCATGCGTTCCGGAGTTGGACGCGGATTTAGGTAGATGAGACCGCAAATTCTGCATCGCACGAGCGCGTGCGCACCGCGCGGCGTATGATCGTACCGACGGTCTTGCTGCACGTGATAGATGTCGTAATCGTCCGCGCAGCAGAGATTGCACCGAACGTGTTCTTGCGCCGACGACGGCGGGGGAGCATCGGTCTCGCGATTCGCCATGCCTCTATCTCATTCCTTGAGTAAACCGAACTCGTACCGATACGTGACGACACCGGATAGATCGGCGAGAGCAAGTCTCTCGCGGGCTAAGTTCTCCTCCCGCCCCTTTCCCGAAATTCCGCGAGGACCACGTGTCCCCAGGTCGAGACCGGTCATCCAGTGGCATGACGGATCGAGACTGACGGGGTCGAAGAGAATATGTCCGCGATTTCGCCATCGATACAAGCGACGAACCATAGCATCGCCGTGTCTGCCGCAGAATGCATCGATGATGCGACACTTGAGGGATTCTATGGAAGATTCGATCCCAAATCAACAGTATTGTGTGTTCCCTGTGGCCGACTCTGGAGTCAATCCCATTCTTAGTTGAAATTCTCAGCGACCGTCCCGTCATTACGCGACCCGTTCCTGCTTCTCAAGTTTTAATTCACGCATAAGAGCTTCTCTCAGTTTCGGCAGCTGCCGGTATCCGAGGAGTTTTCGGAGCCGCGGCTCGATATCGATGAGCGCCGCAGCGAGCCACCGATGCTTTTGATTCGAGTTCTTCCAGAAGTCCACCTTGCCGCACCGTTCCTCCGCCATGGCATTGACCGACTCGAGGCAGTTCGTTGTCTTGAGCGATCGCCCGAGGATCGGGAACACGCCGAGTCGATGGAGGGTAAGGGTATCCTCGAACCCTTCATCAAGGCTCGCGACCGCCGACTCGTTGATGAGCTCGAGCTCGGCGCGGATCTTCTTGAGCGCATCTCTCGCTTCCCCGTACGTCGGCAGATTGTAGGCTCTCTGCAGCCTCTTGCGCCAGACCGCCTGCTCCCGGCGGGGAAGATACGACACCACGTTCTCCCGTTTGTGCCACTGACACCGATGCACGAGCGCCCACTCGCGGAACTCGGCTCGAACCGCTTGCCGGAGCCCTTTCGAGCCGTCGATCACCACGAGCACCCCGTTCGAGATATCAAGCCCCCGGTCCAAAAGCGACCGCAAAAAATCAGAGCACACACGCTTGTTCTCCGTGTCGGTCTGCACAAAGCCCAGGATCACCTTCTCTCCGGCCATCGTAACGCCCAGGGCAATCACCATCTCATCGTCGGCAAAGCTCTTGCCGTCGAGAAACAGGACTACGATATCCAGGGAGGCAAGGTTACGCTCCCTGAACTCCTTGAGTTTCGCCGCCGAGGCCTCAACGAACTCCCTCGACACGCTCGAACTCGACAGCCCGATCGCTCCCGGCACACTCTCGGCCGCCAGCTCATAGTTCCTGCACGAGATCCCGTAGAGCACCTGCCGCAACAGCTTCCGCCTGCAGTGGAGGAGGTAGCAGGCAGGAACCGAACATGAGAGCAAAACGGCGACGGACGAAAGCTCGGAACATAGCGCTGGCGCACCATGAGGCGGGCAAACGAAAGAAGAGGCGAGTATGAAACGAATGGCTGAGATGCTGCTAATGGCACGACAGCTTCACGAAGGCAGAAAGGAAATGCCTTATGGTGATACACCCGATGGATTAATGCGTGCGATCAATTCTAATATTGGGAAAAATAAGGAGTCGGCCGAGAAGGGTGAGAAGCTCCGCTGCGCTTGCGGAGCATCAGAGGGGGAATTGCATAAGCTTGGGTGCGACCGTGAACATTGCCCCTTCTGTGGGGGACAGTTAATCTTTTGCGCATTCGATAAGGGCAGCCTGAAGCTCAAAATCGAGTGCACCAAGTAGCTGAGGCCACGAAGTCCCAGGTTTCTGTATAAAGAAATGTAGCGAGGGCCCGCTCTGGCGGGCCCTCGTGCCGCCCAGGTTATTACTCATCTCAAAATCACGATCTTCCTGACCGCCTCGGCCTCGCCGGCACGAAGGCGCAGGAAATAGACGCCGCTCGCGAGGCGCCGCCCGCCTTCGTCCCTGCCGTCCCACACGCGCTCGTACTCTCCCCGCCCCCTGCTCGATCGCTCGATGAGCGCGACGCGGCGTCCCGAGACGTCGTAGACCGCGATCTCGACGCTCGCCGGCGCATTCAGCGAATAGGACAGCACCGTCCCCGCGTTGAACGGATTGGGATAGTTCTGGTGGAGCGCGAAGCGCGGCGGCTCGTCGGGTGGCGGCGGCTCGTCGGGTATGAGCCCCGCGAGGATCGCAATCGCGCCGAGAGCGGTCTTCGCGCAGACCTCGAGGTAGGCGTAGTTCAGGGTGTTCGCCGCGTCCGAGCAGGTA
>JBAZPL010000191.1:0-4838 GCA_041648155.1 Candidatus Krumholzibacteriia bacterium | reverse complement strand
GGCGCCGTTCACGGCGAGGAGATAGTCCCCTTCCTTCACGCCGATGCCGGGCTGCGTGAGCGGAGCCGTGCACTTCTTTTCCCAGTTGCGGCCGACGAATATCTTCGAGATCCGGTAGCGTCCCGAGGCCTTGTCGACCTCGTAGTCGCAGCCGAGGAGCCCGACGTTGATGCGGCTGAACGTCGGCTGATCGCCGCCGCCGATGTACGTGTGTCCGGTGTTGAGCTCGGCGATGAGCTCGCCGATGATGTAGTTCAGGTCCTCGCGATGCGCCACGCTCTTGACGAGCGGAGCGTAGCGGTCCTTCATCTTCGCCCAGTCGACGCCGTGCATGTTCGGGTCGTAGAAGAAGTCGCGCTGGAGCCGCCACGCCTCGGCGTACATCTGCGCCCATTCCCCGGCCGGGTCGACCCTGGCCTCGAGACCGTCGGTCTCGAGCTTGCCGTCGCCGATCTTCTTGCCCGGACCGGCGTCAATGATCCCGAAAGCCTTCTCGGCGCGGTAGAGGATCTTCTTGCCGTCGGCGGAGAGGTCGTAGCCGTCGATGCCGCTCATGACCTCGCTCGCCTCGCGCTTCTTCAGGTCAAAGGTCATGAGCGTCGTCGGCGCGGGGCCTTCTTCGAATTCCTCGCCGAAGACCGGGAGCTCCGGCACCTTGACGTAGAAGATGCTGCCGGAGGCGGCGCTCAGGCCGAAGTAGTTCCCCGGTTCGATCGGGAGCGCCACGACGCGGTTCTCGAAGCCCTCGAAGTCGATCTTGATGTCCTTCGCCTTGTCGCCGTCGGCCTCTTTCTTGTCCTTATCCTTGTCTTTGTCCTTGTCTTTGTCCTTGTCTTTGTCCTTGTCGTCCTTCTTCTCTTCTTCCTTCACGATCTCTTCCTCGTCGCTCTCGGGAGCGAACGGCGAAGGCGTGTCGGCCTGGAGCGTGACGACGCAGACATCCGAAGAGAGGACGTACGTGAAATTATCCTCGAAGCGGCTGAACTGCGGATACCAGCTCCGGTTCGAATTGAAGTAGAGGTACTTGCCGTCGGGATCGAAGACGGGATTGTAGTCGTCGTAGAAGCCGTTTGTGACCCGGGTGACCTTGTTCCCCTCGAGCGAGTACAGGTAGAGCGAACTGAAGAGGTTGTCGCCGAGCGTCGCGAAGGCGATCCATTTGCTGTCGGAAGACCATGAGAAATCCGAGATGTCGTTCAGCTCGCTCTTGTCGACCTTCTTGATGTTTTTTGTGTCGATATCGACGTAGGAGAGCGTCCACGTCTGGTCGGAGAAGGCGATCTTCTTGCTGTCGGGCGACCAGCGGAGATCGAATATCCAGCCTTTGCAACCCTTCGTTACCTGGACTTCTTCGTTCTTGCCCTCGGGATCCCTCAGGAAGATCTGGTATTCGCCGGTTCTGTCCGAAAGATACGCGATCCATGTGCCGTCGGGAGACCATGCGGGAGCGCGCTCCCTGATGCCCTGGGTCTTCGTGATATTCCGCCATTCCCCCTTCTCGGCGGGAACGGTGAATATGTCGCCGCGCGACTCGACGACCGCGCGCTTGCCGGTGCGCGATACGGCGAACTCGCCGATCGAAGCGCCGACCTTCTTGAACGCCGGCCTCGCGAGAACCCCGTCGTTCGGAATCTGGATCTCGATTTTCTTCGTTTTCTCGGTCTTGAGATCGAGGACGTAGAGCCAGCCGCCGTTCTCGTAGACGATCGAGTCGCCGCCGATGCTCGGCCATTTCACGTCGAATTCGTCGTGATTGGTGATTGTGCGGGTCTTCTTCGTCGCGAGATCGATGCAGAAGATATTCATCGTATGATCGCGGTCGGATATGAAGTAAACGCTGTTCTTGTACCACATCGGGAAACCATCGAAGCCGGCGAAATCGGTGAGCCGCTCGGACTTATTCTTCTCGAAGTCGTAGAGCCAGACGTCCTGCTGCATGCCGCCCTCGTAGCGCTTCCACGTTCTGCTCTCGGTTTCCATCCTGTTGTACGCGATCTTCTTCCCGTCGGGAGAGAACGAGGTGAGCCCGCCTTCGAAGAGCGGAAGCACCTCGGGAAAGCCTCCCTTCGCGTCGATAAGAAAGAGGCGATTGTAGCGCGGTCCCGGATTGGTTTTGCTCAGCATCGACGAACGGAAAAGGATCTTTTCTCCCGTCGGGTACCACTCGACGACGTAGTCGCTGCTCGGGTCGAAAGTGAGGCGCGTCGGCGCCCCGCCGTCCGCGGGCATCACGAATGCGTCGGAGTTGCCGTCATAGGACCCCGTGAAGGCGATCCGTTTTCCGTCGGGGGAGAACTTCGGCATGAATTCGTAGCCGGTGTGCGTCGTGAGGCGACTCGCCAGGCCCCCGCCGGACGGCACGACCCACAGGTCCCCTCCATACGTGAATACGATCTTGTCCGCGCTGATGTCGGGGTAGCGCATGAGGCGACCCTCGGGCGCCGCCTGCAGCGTGCCCGCGGCGAGAATCACGAGAAGCACCAGGACGAAAACCCCCCTCGTACCCATCAGTAACTCCTTTCAATAAAAAGAGTTGGATGTTTTCTGGCCGGTTTGGATGCTATGGAGCGCCAGCGTAATAAGTAATACCGCAACGGCGGGCAAATAGTTTCAAGAAAATGCGTTCGGCGGTTCGCCGGGCCGCACTCAGCCGAGATCCCCGACCTCTTTCTCCACCTCTTCCAGGATCTCGCACGATTTCACGAGCTCTTTCATGCGGGTGTGATCCGGGTAGAGGGGACGGTCGATGTCGAGGAACTTGACGTAGCGGCGGACGACTTCCTTCGCCTTCGCCGTGCCGCGGCCGAGCTTGAACTCCCTGAAATCGAGCGCCTGCGCCGCCGCCATGAACTCGATCCCGAGCACGCCGTAGGCGTTGTCGAGGATCTGGAAGTTTTTGATCGCGGTGTTCATGCCCATCGAGACGAAATCCTCCTGGTCCGCGGCGGCCGGGATCGACTGGATCGATGCCGGCATACAGAGGATGCGCTGCTCGACGATCATCATGTCGGCGGTGTACTGGCTGAGCATCAGCCCCGAGAACATGCCGGCACCCTTCGTGAGGAAGGCGGGGAGCCCGACGCTCAAGGCGGGATTGTTCAGCCGGTTCATTCTGCGCTCGGACATGACGCTCACCATCGTGACGGCCGCGCTGATCATATCCATCGGGAGACTCACGGGGGTGCCCTGGAAGTTCGCGCCGGAGATGGTGAGATTCTTTTCGGCGAAGAAGATCGGGTTGTCGCCGACGCCGTTGAGCTCGATCTCGACCTGCGAGCGCGCCCACGCGACCGCGTCGTGCGCGGCTCCGATCACCTGCGGGGTCGAGCGCATCGAGTAGGCGTCCTGGACCTTCGTCTTCGCTTTCCCCTCGACGACGTCTCCGCCCTCGACGAGCTTCAGGATCGATTTCGCCGAGCGGACGGCGCCCGCGAAGCCGCGCACCTCGTGGAGGAGCGGCGTGTAGGGCTTCATGTTCGCGATGAGGGCCTCGAGCGTCATACCCGCGGCGATCTCCGCCTGCTTGAGCCAGCGGTTCGTATCGTACAGCATGAGGCCGCTCATGGCCGTGAGGAGGTTCGAGCCGTTGATCGCGGCGAGGCCGTCGCGCGCCTCGAGCCCGGGAACCGGGATGCCCGCGCGTCTCATCGCTTCGGCTCCCTCGAGGAGCTCTCCCTTGTAGTAGGCCTGTCCCTCGCCGAGGAGCAGGAGCGCGACCTGGGACATCGGGGCGAGATCCCCCGAAGCGCCGACGGAGCCCTTCTGGCAGACGAAGGGGACGACCCCTTTGTTGAGCATCTCGGCGTACGTGAGCGCGATCTCGGGCCGGTTCCCCGAGCGACCCTTGGAAAGAACGTTGATGCGCGCGGCCATCGCGCCGCGCACGTACTCGAGCGGGGCGGGATCGCCGATTCCGGCCGCGTGGTTGTATATGAGATATCTCTGGAAGTCCTTGACCTGGTCGTCGTTCAGAACGACCTCGGAGAATTCGCCGATGCCGGTGTTCACGCCGTACATGATCTCGTGAGCCTTGATCTTTCTCTCGAGCATGGCGCGGCACGCCTTCATGCGCTCGATCGCTTCGGGAGCGATCTCCACCTTTTCGCCGTGTCGCGCGATCCGTACGAGCTTCTCGAGTGTGAGCCCGGTGCCGTCGAGGATGATAGCCAATGCGACCTCCCTGATTGAATTATCTCTTCAGCCAAGCGTCATTGAACGCGTTTTTATATTGCTAGATATGCAATATTTGCCGCCGCCTGTCCACAGGAAATGAAGCCGATCCCTCATAACGGATTGACTTGGCGTCAATTAGCTGATGTTCTTGCGGGAGCCGCGATGAGAGATCGGCCCGTCAGGGCGCACTATCCAGTGCAGCGCAAAGTCCCTCGACGCATCCGATCTGGGGAGGGCCGACGTACATGCAATCGGAAGCGATATTGTAGCGGTGATTGAAGCCGTCGTTGAACGCGTTGTACTTCGAGACCATGCGCGCGAGCTCGATCCGATCGACATTCGCGGTCGAATAGAGGAGATACTCCCAGACCCCGCCGCATGGCTTGGCGCCGAGCCCGATGTAGCGGCACTCCCCCTCGCCGCCGCATGAAGGGGTCGCGATGAGGTTGACGATCTCCTTGCGCATGGCTTCGAGCTTCGCTCTGTCTTCCTCCGTCGTGCCCTGGTACATCCAGGGATAATGCGGTCGGTACGCACAGGCGATTCCCATGGGAAGCGCCGCGAGATCGGCGGTGAATTCCAATCGTTCATCGTCGGACTGTACGTACGGCTCGACGAACCTGATCGTGTACGCGCGGGGTTCGAGGTTCCTGATCTCGAACTTG
>JBAZPL010000190.1:0-4838 GCA_041648155.1 Candidatus Krumholzibacteriia bacterium | reverse complement strand
CCTTGGCCGCGAAGCTCTGGAGGCGCGTCGCGTTCTTCTCCCCGCCGTAAGCGCGGAGCATTTTCTTCGCGGCGCCTTCGGGGCTCGACGGCACACCCGAACATGAAACGAACGCAAGGGCCAGGAGCACGGCTCCGCCGATGCGGAGCGCCGACTTCAGAGCGTTTTCCAAAAATTTTCCTGCCACGTTATTCCTCCCCGATTCGGTATCGAAAGTAAAGCCAGGACCTAGAGCAGATGCTCGGCATCGATCAGCTCGTTCGTGCCGCCCGCCGCGAGCGCGTACTGGAATCCCTCCTGAAGCGCGAGCGCGCCGATCTCTCCCTCTTTCGAGAGGGCGACGAAGGCGACCTGGAAGGTCGGCTTCCCCTGGTGCCGTTTGATTATCCGTTCGAGCGCCCTTTTCGCGGCCTCCTTCGGCGAGAGCCCCTGTCGCATTCCCTCGACGACGAGGAAACTCCCGCACGTCTTGATGACCTCCTCACCCTTCCCGGTCGCCGCGGCGGCGCCGATCTCGTTGTCGACATACATGCCCGCGCCGATGATCGGAGAATCGCCGACGCGCCCGTGTATCTTGAAGGCGAGCCCCGACGTGGTGCAGGCCCCGGCGAGGTTCCCCGCGGCGTCGATAGCGACCATCCCGATCGTATCGTGATCGAGGTCCTTCGGGAACCAGTCATCCTTGTCGCTCATGCCCTGTTTCCATTTGATCCACGCCTCGCGGGCAGCCTCGGTGAGAAGCTCCTCGCGCGAGAAGCCCTGCTTCCGCGCGAACTCCTCGGCTCCCTCTCCCACGATGAATACGTGATCGGTCGTTTCCATGACCTTTCGGGCGATCGAGATCGGGTGGCGGTAGTTTTCGATGAAGGCGACCGCGCCGGCGCGGCCGTCGGGCCCCATGATACAAGCGTCGAGGGTCACCCGGCATTCCTCGTCAGGGAGCCCGCCGTAACCGACGCCGTTCACGAATGGGTCCCCCTCGGGAACGCGCACGCCCGCCTCGACCGCATCGAGCGCCGGGCCGCCCGCCGAGAGGATCGTCCATGCCGCGTCGTTCGCCGGCATTCCATGCTTCCAGGTGGAGATGACCAGCGGCTTCTTTCCCGCCCCGGAGCCGAAAAGCGGCGCCGCCGAGAGCCCCGCAAACGGAGATCTCGAAAAGAGCGAGCGCAACGGCACGAGGCTGCTTGCCGCACCGAGGCCCGCGGTGATCTTGAGAAAGCTGCGACGCGATACCCTGGACATCGCTATACCTCCCGCTCCGGCGTGTGACATGCGGTGAACGGTTCCGATCGAGCGATCGTGAAATCTATCTTTCTACCCGATCCGTTCCTTCGTGAGCTCCCGCTTGAGCGCGGCGATGGCCTTCGTCGGGTTGAGACTCTTCGGACACGCTTCGACGCAGTTGAATATCGTATGGCACCGCCAGAGACCGTGCTTGTCGTCGAGCGCCTCGAAATGCTCGCGCGCTCCCTCGTCGCGGCTGTCGGCGATGAAACGGTACGCCTTGAGGAAGGCGTGCGGCCCGAGATATTTCTCGTCCGCCCAGTAGGACGGGCAGGAGGACGTGCACGATCCGCACAGAATGCATTCGTAGAGGCCGTCGAGCTTCGCGCGGTCCGCCTGGCTCTGCAGGCGCTCCTGATCGCTCGGGGGCGGCGTTTTCGTGATGAGGTACGGCTTCACGGCGAGGAGCTTCTCGACCATCGGATCGATATCGACAACGAGATCCTTGATGACGGGATAGCCTTTGAGCGGCTCGACCGTCACAACGGAGCCGCCGAGCGCCATTACCTGCGTCTCGCATGCGAGACGGTTCACTCCGTTGATCGTCATCGCGCACGAGCCGCAGATGCCGCTCTTGCACGAACGCCGGAAGGTGAGCGTGCCGTCGTGCTTCCAGCGAAGCTCGTTCAGGCAATCGAGAACGGACTGTCCCTTCATCACCTCGAGCTTGTAATCCCGGTTGTAGTGCTCCTTCTCCCTGCCGCCCGTGCCGTAGCGCTTGACGCGGAAGGTGAAGAGCTTCGTTTCATGTTCGTTCGCAGCCATCGCGGGAGGCCTCCTTCGACTAGTATTTTCTCTCTTTCGGTTCGAAGCGCGTGATGACGACCGGCCGGTAGTCGAATTTCACCGTGCCGTCCTTCTTCCACGCGAGCGTATGCTTGAGCCAATTCACGTCGTCGCGCTTCGGGTGATCGGTGCGGCTGTGGGCTCCCCGGCTCTCCGTCCGGTTGAGCGCGCCCGCCACGATCACCTCGGCGAGGTCGAGCATGCGGCCGAGCTCGATCGCCTCGGTGAGATCCATGTTGAACGTCATGCTCTTGTCGTCGATCCGGATGCGCCTGTATCGCTCACGGAGGCTCTTGACCTCCTCGTAGAGCTTTTCCAGGTTGCAACCGTTTCTGAAAACGGCGCAATTGGCGCTCATCTCGGCCTGCATCTCCGCCCTGATCGTGGATACCTTCTCGGTGCCGGTCGCGGAGAGAATGCCCTCGATCTCGGCGATCGCTTCCTTCGCGGCGTCGACCGGAAGGTCGGCGAGCGCCGGCTCCTCGCGGAGGAAGCGCACGATCGATTTTCCGGCGCGGCGGCCGAAGAGCGAAGCCTCGAGGAGCGAGTTCGTCCCGAGGCGGTTCGCGCCGTGGACGCTCACGCAGGCGCATTCCCCGGCGGCGAAGAAGCCGACGACCGGCTTCGATTTTCCGTCCGCCAGCACGCGGCAGTCGTTGTCGGTCGGTATACCGCCCATCGAGTAGTGGCCCGTGGGCTGGATGGGAATCGGATCCTTCACGCAGTCGATGTGCAGAAACTTCCAGGCGAGCTCGTGGATCTGCGGAAGGAGCGTCATGATCTTCTCCTCGCCGAGATGGCGAAGATCGCAATAGACGTAGTTTTTCCCGCCGATTCCGCGTCCCTCGTCAATCTCCTTCTGGATGGCGCGCGAGGTGACGTCGCGGGGCGCGAGCTCCATCTTGTCGGGAGCGTACTTCTTCATGAAGCGCTCGCCGGCGTCGTTGATGAGATATCCTCCCTCGCCGCGCGCCGCCTCGCTCACGAGGATGCCGTGGATGTAGAGGCCCGTCGGGTGAAACTGCACGAACTCCATGTCCTCGAGCGGGAGCCCGGCCTTGAGCACCATCGCGGGGCCGTCCCCCGTGCTCGAAAGGGAGATCGACGCGATCTTGTAGATGCGCGCATGCCCCCCCGTGCCGAACATAACCGCTTTCCCGTGGAATACATGTATGCCGCCGTTGATGACGTCCCAGGCGACAACGCCGCGGCAGGTATTCTCGCGGATGATGAGACCGAGCACGAAGAACTCGGGATAGAAACGAACGCCGTTCTTCACGCAATTCTCATAGAGCGTGTGGAGCAGCACGTGCCCCGTGCGGTCCGCCGCGTAGCACGCGCGAAGGATCGGTCCACCTTTGCCGAAATCCTTCGTGTGGCCGCCGAACATGCGCTGCGCGATGCGGCCGTCGGCGGTCCGGGAGAAGGCCGCCCCCATGTGCTCGAACTCGCGCACGACGACGGGCGCCTCCTTCACGAGAATCTCGATCGCGTCCTGGTCGCCGAGGTAGTCCGACCCCTTGACCGTGTCGAACATGTGCCATTCCCAGTGGTCCTCTTCCTCGTTCGCGAGAGAGGCGGCGATGCCCCCCTGAGCGGCGCCCGAATGGGACCGCGTCGGGAACACCTTGCTCACGACCGCGACGTCGTAGTCCTTCGAGGCCTCGACCGCCGCGCGCATCGCGGCGAGCCCGGCCCCCACGACGATGACGTCGTGGCGGTGGATATTGTGCACCGGCACGCCCGTCACGTCGTGAATGGTTTCGGGATCAAGCGTTGCCATATCTTAGAAACCTCCCTGGAACGGAAGTATGGTGAGAATGCCGAGAACAAGCGCGATAAGGGCGACGGCCGAGATGGCGCTGTAGAGCGCGATCCGCACCCACCCCCAGTGAATGTAATCCTCGAGAACGATCCAGAGGCCGTAGAGCCCGTGGAAGAGCGCCACGACGAGGAACGAGATATCGATCGTCTTCCAGAGCGGCGTCGCGAGCCGGTCGGTGACCGCCGCGAAAGTGAGATCCTCGCGCAACAGATAATGGAGCAGCCATACGTGCGCGAAAAGAACGACCGCGAGGTACAGGCCGGTGACCCGCTGGAAAAGCCACAGGACCGCGCCGCCGGATGCAACGTTTTCACGGTGCATCATGACAACCCACCCCCTCCGAGTCTCGCGACCGTCGAGAGGAGCCCGCCGGTCCTCGTGAGCATCGCATAGGCGACCACGCCCCACGAGGCGAGCCACAGGACCACCGCGACGCCGAAGACCTGCTTTTGCTTCTCGACCATGACGCCGATGTCGACGAGGGTCACCCTGAGGCCGTTCCAGAGGTGATAGAGAATGACGCCGACGAGCCCGATCTCGAGGGCCTTGAATAGAGGATTGTTGAAGAACTCCATGGTCTTGTCGAAGCTCTCCTGCCCCCCGATCAAGTGGTGAATCACCCAGATGTGGGTGAGCAGATAGAGAATGAGCGCGAGACCGGAGAGACGGTGGAGTATCCACGCCGCCGTCCCGAGATGAATCCGGTACCTCTGAAGTGCCCTCATCGATCCCTCCCCGTTTGAGTCCGCGGACTCCCGCAGGGTCCGCACTGCGCATGAGTAATTGAATACGGTCCGGTTCCGGGGACTATATCACCCCGGCGACGGAAGCGTCAACGGAGAATGCGGGGGCACATGGGCAGCGCAGGCACGAGCCAGCTCGGGGGGTTATTGCCGAAGCCTGTAGAAGATCCAAGGTGCGACTGTTACCCAGAGCAGCA
>JBAZPL010000189.1:0-4945 GCA_041648155.1 Candidatus Krumholzibacteriia bacterium | reverse complement strand
ATCCCGCCCGTGCCCGCTATTTTGCCTTCGCATCCTTCGCCGGGGGCGCCTTCTGAATCGGCACAATGATATCGACGGCGCCGTAGAGCACGCCCTTTTCGTCCGGCGCCGGGGCGTTGAGGAATACTTCCATCATGGGGCCCGCCGCTTGGTAGCCGTTCTCGCCGATCCACCTGAAGAGCCGGCCGTAGGCGTTACCCATCTCCGCACCGCCGAACACGCCCCGGTACTTGAGCGAGGCCATCGTCGTGAAATCCCACTTCTTGATCGTGAGCGGAGGTTTGGGCGCCTTGCCCGGCGGCAGCACGAAGCCCACGTCCCATGCGAGCTTTTCTACGGGAGTGTCCATGGGGCTGTTCCAGTAGATCCCGAACGGCATGCCGCCGACGATCCCCTGGTTCATGGCCTCCTCGAAGAGCTTCGTGAACGCCGCCTCGTGCTGGTCGTAGCTCCCGATCATCTCGACGGCGCAATACGCGAAGGCCGTATCCGTCTTGAGCTCGACCTGGGGCGTTACTTCTCCTCTGGCGGTCGTATCTGCCGGGGCGACGGGGACCTCGCACTCGTTCTGCGCCCAGGATGCCGCCGCAACGACCGCAGCGACCGCGAGCATTACGAGAATGCAGCAGACCTTCTTCATCGTCCTCTCCTTTTGAACGTGCCAGAGTTTCTACATCAGAAGTTCCGGATGGTTTTCTCGAAGCCAATCTCCAACATTCTTCCGCAAAGCCCGCGCAGCCGCGACTATCTCGCGAACCTCGGTTGCCGAGACCAGTCCGCCCCGCTCATAATTGCTGACATTCCGTTTCTTGCGAAACGCTCGGTCGGGCTCGCACGATGTTCGACCAGCCGGCCGTCATGCGCCCAGACGCTTAAGCTCACGCTCGTCTCCGATGAGGAATAGTTTCGGCGCGGCCATCACCGCAGTCAGGAAGTGATGCCGACTGTGCAGCTTCTCCCGGAATTCCTTCTCCGAATATACGGTCGGGTTCACTTCGCGCCCGATGTACGCCTGCGTACCCCGAAGCGCGGCGACGACCTCACTGAAGGTCACCTTGCCGGCTACGATTACATCCACGTCGCTATCGGTTTTCTCCGCACCGCGCGCCATCGATCCGTGGACAAATGCCACCGTGATCCGCTCCGCCAATTCGGCCAGCGACTCCCGCAGCACATCTGCAACGCCGGCCATCTTGACCGTCAGCGCTTTCAGCTCGGCAAACACGGGCGAGTCGTTGTTGGCCTGGTAATAGACCATGTTCCCGCGTCTCGTCCGAACCAGCAACCCGGCCTCCACCCAGTGGGCGAGTTCTCGTTGCGCGGCGCCCTGACCGATTCGGGTGGTCCGTAGAATCTGCCGCAGATAGAATGATTGCTCCGGCCGCATGAAAAAGAGCGCGAGCAAAGCCCGCTGGGTCTTGCCGAAGAGCGCAGTCGCTACCGTGAGTTTCGATTCTCCCGTACTCATATTGGGTACAATTGTACCCATTTTGGGTACGGCGTTCAAGCTCTTTTTTCCCGCCGGTTGTCGGCGCTGTCGATCATTTCTCTTCGGCGCCGACAAACCGGTACACCACCGCACCGAGGAGCGCGCCCATGATCGGGGCCACCCAGAACAGCCACAGCTGACCGATAGCCCAGCCCCCGGCGAAAATGGCCACGCCGGTGCTGCGCGCGGGGTTCACGGACGTGTTCGTGACCGGAATGCTGATAAGGTGAATCAGCGTGAGACAGAGACCGATCGCAATCGGCGCGAAGCCCTGCGGCGCACGCTTGTCGGTCGCGCCCAGTATCACGAGAAGAAACATCATCGTCATGACGATCTCGCAGACGAGAGCCGCGACGAGCGAATACCCCCCGGGCGAATGGGCGCCATAGCCGTTCGAAGCGAAGCCGCCGGACAGATCGAAGCCGGAGGTACCGCTCGCGATGACGTAGAGAACGCCCCCCGCGACGATCGCGCCCAATACCTGGGACACAATGTAGGGAATGAGGTCTTTCGCGGGAAACCGGCCGCCCGCCCAGAGGCCGATGGAGACGGCGGGATTCAGGTGGCAGCCCGATATGTGCCCGATGGCAAAGGCCATCGTCATCACGGTCAGACCGAATGCAAGCGCGACACCGAGAAAGCCGATACCGAGGCCCGGAAACGCCGCCGCCAGGATCGCGCTCCCGCACCCGCCGAGAACCAGCCAGAAGGTCCCGAAGAATTCCGCACCGTACTTCTTCATGATCGCCTCCTCAGTAGAAGCGTCACATCCTCGTCGTCCAGCGCCGGATCGCCGAGGTGCTTGGCCAGAAACACATTGAGAGCCTTGGGGTCCGTCGCGAGGGCCTTCGGCACGATCTTCTCACCAACGAACCGCAGCGAAAGCTCGCCGCTCGCGGAAAATGCATAGCGCGCGAAGCAATACTCGAGCGGCGCGCCGTCCTTGGATAGCTCATTGAGATGGATAAATTGCTGCCCGCCGATAGCGAAGACGAACGCCCGGTAGCGACTCGGCTCCTTGCCCTGTTCGTCCGTTTCGACGTAGTACTCCGCGTCGTTGAACGGAAGCACCCGGATCAGCGTCGAATCCCCCTCGTTGTCGTAGCCCATCCAGAGCCCAACGAGCCGCTTATCGAAGGAATGACGATCGGGATCGCCGAGAGGCGCTTTCGTCGTATACGGACACCCCGCGGTGAGAGCAAGCAAGAAAAGGATCGCCGCGAATCCAACCCAGCGCTTCATATGCCACCTCCAGCCCTGGTACGTGAACGCCCGGGCGGGCCGGGGCCGGCGCCGCGTCTCCGCCTATTCGAACGCCGCCTTGAGGTTCCGCTCCCCGTCGAGAGAGGAGATCTCGAAGTCCTCCCGGTGCATGCGCGGATCGTCGATGATCTCGACACGGACGCGGTACGTGTTGGCGAGCTCGTTCATGTTCTCGGCGCGCTCCTCGCGGAGGAAGACGCCGACCACGGGATTGAGCCTGAACATGATTCCGCTTTCTCTTTTCTTCGCGCCGCCGATTCGCCTGATCCAGTGCTCGACCTTCATCGCCATCGACTCGAGGCTCAGCACCTTGCCGCGCCCCGTGCAGTACGGGCACTCTTCGCTGTAGTAGTGGAGCAGGCTCGGCCGAACGCGCTTGCGGCTCACCTCGATGATGCCGAGATCGCTCATCGGATAGACGCGCACGCGCGAGCGGTCCTTGCGGAGAAGGTTGCGGAACTCGTTGTAGACCTTGCGGCGGTTCTCCTCGACCTCCATGTCGATGAAATCGATGACGATGATCCCGCCGATGTCGCGGAGCCTGAGCTGCCGCGCGACCTCCTTCGCGGCGATCATGTTCGTTTCGAGGATCGTCTCTTCCTGGTCGCGCTTCCCCACGAAGCGTCCCGTGTTGACGTCGATCGTGACGAGCGCCTCGGTGTGCTCGATGACGATGTAGCCGCCCTTCTTGAGCCAGATCTTGCTCTCGAGGATCTTCTCGATGTCCCCCTCGATGTCGTAGAAATCGAAGATCGGGGTCTTTTCCTCGTAGTGCCGAACGCGCGCGGCGAGCTGCGGGGCGAACGACTTGAAATAATTGCGGAGCCGCTCGAACTCTTCCTTGTTGTCGATGATGATCGATTCCACGCTCTCCGAGAAGAGATCCCGGATGGCGAAGATCGTGAGATCGACGTCCTCGTGCACGAGGGCCGGGGGCGTGACGCTCTCGCTCTTCTCCTTGATTTCCTTCGCGACCTTCTCGAGGTACTTGATGTCGTCCCCGAGCTGGTCGTTATCGGCTCCCTCGCCCGCCGTGCGGACGATGATCGCCGCCCCCGCGGGGCGGAATTTCTTCACGATGGCCTTGAGGCGCGCGCGCTCGCGGCGGTCCTCGATCTTCTTGCTCACACCGATGTGATCGAGGCCGGGCATATAAACCGCGTATCGCCCGGGAAGCGAGATCTCCGACGAGATCCGCGGGCCCTTCGTGCCGATCGCTTCCTTGCGCACCTGGACGAGGATGTCCTGCCCCTTCTTGAGGAGATTCTCTATCGGCGGGAGATCCTTATCCTTGCGGCCCCGCGACTTGTCGTCCTCCTCGTCGAGAAGCTCGGGATCGATCGCCCCCGTCGAGACGTCGCTCACGTGGAGAAACGCCGCCTTCTCCTGGCCGATGTCGACGAACGCGGCCTGAATGCCCGGGATCACCGCCGAAACGCGGCCGAGAAAGATGTCGCCGACCGTGTGCTGGCTATCCTCGCGCTCGATGAGGAGCTCGACGAGCTCCCGCTCCTCGAGAATCGCGATGCGCACCTCGCGAGCGGTGTAGTTGATCAGAATCTGCGTTTTCAGATTTCGAGGCGCTTCGCCCCGATCGCTTCTACGGGATCTTTGATATCTTCTCCGCATAGGTACCGTATCTCCAGCCTTTGAATTCTTACGAGCGAGGCGATATTTTTCGGCATGAATGCCTGTAGCAAATCCTGGGGCCGGGGGGCGCCCTCCGCCCCGGGAAGAACGAGCTCGAGAGAGACGCCGTCCGGCGCGCCCGCGGGATCGAGTGCGGCAGTCTCAACGAGCCGCACGGTGCAACCGGCGCACGAGCGTTCTTTGCCCTTCTCGTTCTTGACGGAGGCGCCTCGCTCGAACATGCGCCTCCACTCGGCCTCAAACCATAGAGCCGGATCGACCGGCGCTCCGCATTCGAATATATCGAGGCTCCCGATGATTCCAAGCTCTTTCGCGAGAAGATACCACATGTGCTCCGTCGGGGACAACATTTCGCTTGGGGAGCTCGAGGATTTCAGGAGCGCCCTCAGACCCTCGAAACGAAGCGCATAGGTGAACCGCACCTCCTGCGGGAGCTTTCCCTCCTTGCGGGAAAACGGCCCGGCGCAAGCCTTTATCGAAAGGCCCGGCGGCAGGAATCGGTTCAGAAGCTCCGGCGACGGCTCGACCTGCTCGAGGAGCTCG
>JBAZPL010000188.1:0-4978 GCA_041648155.1 Candidatus Krumholzibacteriia bacterium | reverse complement strand
TTGGCAATTTAGCCAAATGACCAATGGTTGTCAAGAAAACGACATAAAAAGGGGGCGGGCCGATTGTTTGGCCCGCCCTGAAAGAGTTCCTGCCGCGAAGGCGTTTCCGATCGCCGCGGCCGTGGAAACCGGGATCTATTTTATTCTCGAGCTTCGCCTGCGCTTGGGCGACAAGGGGGAGGAGCGAGAGAAGGAAGGCAAGAAAAAAGATCAAGAACCTGTACCTCATACAGGTCTCCTTTCGACGCATTCTTTCGATCGTTTGGAGATGCTGATGCCCTATGGTTGTCATAGCCTCGCGGCCGGTCTTTCACGGGCCGGGAGACTTGTCAACGATAAGGATTCCTGCCGGCGGCCGAATGAAATTGTTGACTTCCGGCACAAAATGGCCGGTAATAGAAGCGGTGTAAGGGTATCCGGGAGCGAGAGCGATGCCGACGCAGCGAAATAGAGTCGTGGTGCGTTTCAACGACGGGAGGATATTCAAAGGGTATACTCACGACTTCCTGCCTGAAAAGGATCTCTTCCACCTGATCGAGGATACGGCCTCCGAGGCCGGCGGCGTCCATGAAGTGGAAGTGTCCAACCTCAAAGCGATTTTCTTTGTAAAAACATTCAACGGAAACAAAGAGTATAACGAGAAAAAGAGCTTCAAGGAGATCGACGCGGCAACTCTTCACGGGATCAAGATCAAGGTTACGTTTAAGGACGGGGAGGTGCTGTGCGGTTTATCCCTTGGCTACAACAAAACAAAAAAGGGCTTCTTCATCATTCCCATCGATCCTCTGAGCAATAACGACAGAATATACATTGTCGCCGCCTCGACGGCCCAGGTGGTCGTGGGCCCCGCCGCCGAACAATGACAATTGACTTCTGGCTTTCCTTGTGATACTATCCCCGCACCCGAATCTAGAAAAGTAGCGGACTCACAAATCACCTGACATGGGGAGATCCCGTTTGGATCCGGCCAGTCGGAGCCCCACGGGAGCAAGCTCGGAGTTTGACTCTTTGTAGCTGTTGCGCTTTCTCTATGTTCTCTGCATCATCAGCCGAACAAAGAGCAACCCGATATAATATTTGGAGATACTCGAGTCTTGCCCGGTATTCCACCGGGTTTGAGAGGAGGTGATTATCGCATCCGACTAAATCGTATCACTGTAAGCGCTCACGTAACCAAGCGATGAGCAATGCAGATTAGGATGGGAGGAAGAAAACGTGAACTTCAAACTGAGCGCATTGTGTGCATGCCTCGTATGCCTGATTCTCGCGCCTACGCTCCATGCTCAGGATGATATCGCGGTAAAAACCGACAATGTGATTCGCCTGTATTCCCCGAATCTGCCGGCCGATGTCAATGTCGCGGGATGGGTTAAAACAGGCGATTTCGGTCTGCTCGCCCCGATCGATAACACGAAGAAGGCGACTCCGGGGCCGGCGCCGGCTCCTTATCCAGTCGCGATGATCCGGGAAAAGGGAATCGAGCAGCTCGGTATCTCGGGTACGGTCTGCGACGGCATTTGCTTCGTCAATGGCCCGCTCTGGGTGCCCGGCAAGCATGCGTTGATTCTGTGGACGATACGCATCCCGAAACCCGGAAAACGACTGCAGAGCGAGTTCATGCGGGACCTCACCCTGCAACTATGGGTGGATTGGAACGAGAACAAGGCATGGGAACAGAGGGAACGGATGATTGTGCAGAACGTAAATATCCAGAACCTCCTGTCCACCCCCGCGCCATTCATCGAAATCCAGTACCTGACGAGTTTCGTCATTCCGCGGCTGTCCCTGTTCACGGGAGGTTCCGGCGCGACGAAATACGAGGCCAAGCTCTGGGTTCGAGGTGCGTTGACGTATGATGACAACGACGCGGCACCCATGGGTGATTTTCTGTTCGGCGAATGCGAGGATTACCTGGTGAACTACCAGGAGATCCAGAGCAGCACGAAGATCGATAGTAAGGGATAACGGATGCAGAAGCGATCATTTGAATTTGCGCGATCAATAATCCTTTCGCCGGCAACGGCGAAGCGGAGAAAGGATCTGTCATGATACACAGGAAAGCATTATTGAGCTGCGCAGCGGCACTTCTTGCACTCCTTATCCTGCTCCCCTCGGTGCAGTCGGCCGATCCCGTCGAAGGGGTAAAGGCCAAGATCGCACCGGGACTCGGAATGCAACTATCCGCTGCAAAGCCGGATGATTACGTAACGGCGATCGTGAAAATGAATACTGTTGCCAATGTGAAGGCGCTCCGGGGCGACAGGAAAGCGGTGTTCAGCGAGCTGCGCGCCGTCGCCCGGCAGACGCAGGACGGCCTTGGACAGTATCTCGCGACGTCCGCCGTTAAACCGAAGGTTAAGCTGATCCGGCGATTCTGGATCGACAACCTGGTGCTCGTGCAGGCCACTCCCGACGTGATCAGGGAGATAGCCGCGCGGCCCGATGTCCGCGAAGTATTCGATAACTTCACGGTGACCCTGCCGCCGCGTCCCGGTGACGGCGGCCATGCGACGCTCCAGCAGTCGGCGCCTCTTTGGGATTCGATCCGGAAAATCGGCGCCAAGCAGGTGTGGAGCGCTTATGGAATCAACGGAACCGGCGTAGTGGTCGGCGGCCTCGATACGGGCGTCGATATCACTCACCCGGATATTTCCGGCAAGATGAAGACTTTGAATCCCGCCGACCCGACCTATCCGGGAGGATGGGCGGAGTTCGACGCGAACGGGAACGTAATCCCGGGCACGGTGCCACATGACTCCGATCAGCACGGAACCCATACGACGGGTACCGTGGTCGGCGGCAGCGCGAGCGGCTACGCGATCGGTGTCGCGCCGGGGGCCCGCTTCATGCACGGCCTCGTTATTCCGGGCGGAAGCGGCACGTTCGCCCAGGTCGCCGGCGGCATGGAGTGGATCATCGACCCGGACAACAATCCCGCTACGAATGACGGCGCCCAGGTCGTCAATATGTCTCTCGGCGGGACGGGGACCTACTCGGAGATGGTCGCCCCGACCGACAACATGATCGCGGCGAACGTGTTCCCGAGCTTCTCGATAGGGAACAGCGGGCCCGGCGCATCGACGACGGGCAGCCCCGGTAACGTTCCGAGCGCCTACGGCGTCGGCGCGACCGACAGCCTCGACGTGATCGCGAGCTTCTCCAGCCGCGGTCCCGTGACGTGGAACTACCCGCCGTACGTCGGCACCTGGATCAAACCGGATATCTCCGCCCCTGGCGTGATGATATTCTCGGCGCTTCCGGGCGGCACGTGGGCAGGGGACTGGAGCGGCACTTCGATGGCCGCGCCCCATCTGACGGGTACCGTGGCCCTGATGCTCCAGGCCAACCCGACGCTCACCGTCGAGCAAACGAAACTGCTTCTGCAACAGACCGCCATCGATCGCGGCGATGTCGGGATGGACAATACCTACGGCTGGGGCCGCGTCAACGCTTTCGCGGCGGTATCGGCCGCCCTTACGGGGATTGGAACCCTCGAGGGAACGATCTCCAGCAGCGGCGGCGGAACGGTCGAAGGAGCGAAGATACGGCTCACGGATACCGGCCAGCAGGTATTTTCCGACGCGAGCGGCCATTACATACTGAAGGCCGTCGCGGGGGATCATTCCGTGCAGGTCAGCCGTTTCGGCTACGATGCCTATACGACGACCGTGTCTATCGCAGCCGACGCGACGACGACCCTTGACGTGACGCTCAACCAGCTTCCGTCGGGCGCCATCGCCGGATTCGTGACCGATCTCGAGACGGGCGCCGGCGTCGCAGCCGACATCACGATCAAGTATCTCGGCGACCCGGTTCTCTCGACGTCGACGAATCCCGCGACGGGCGGGTACAGCATTACCCTCCCCGTCGGGACGTACGACCTCGTCTTCAACCCGAGCTTCCCATACCCCATGACGGCGAGGAACGGCGTCGCCGTGGCCGAGGGTGCGACGATGACGCTCGACGTCGCCCTCAGGGCCGCGCAGGTCCTCATCGTCGACGACGATGCGGCCGGGAGTTTCCAGACCTACTTCGAACAGGCCGTCGCCGGCTCGGGTCGTTCGTACCTTACGGTGAGCTCGCCGCCGAATGCGGCGACGATGGGGTTCTTCGAGTCGGTCATCTGGCTCACCGGCAACGACTACACGACGACTCTCGGCACGACCGACATCGCCGAGCTCTCCGCGTACCTCGACGGGGGCGGAAGGCTCTTCATGACGGGCCAGGATATCGGCTACGACATCGGAACGACCGCGTTCTACACCAACTACCTGCACGCCACGTATGTGCAGGACGACGTTGGTCTCGGCGGAGTTCTCGGTATCGCCGCCAACCCCGTCGGCTTCGGATTCACCTTTGATATCAAGGGCGGATCGGGAGCCAACAACCAGGGATATCCGTCCGAGATCAATCCGGTCGCGCCCGCGACGGCGGCGTTCGTATACAATCCGAGCGTCCCGGCAGCGGCCGCTACCGCAAACGATGTTGTGAAGAACGGCGTTTCACCCGAAGCGATTACGAGCTCCGGCACGGCCGGCCTCACGTTCGATAACGAAACGTACAAGCTCGTTTACTTCGCCTTCGGGTTCGAGGCTGTCGCTGACGCGACGACGCGCACCGCGCTCATGGACCGGGTCCTCGACTGGCTCCAGGGCTATCCGAAGATCGCCCATACGCCTCTCGGAGACACCGAGGACGCCGGGCATCCGTACCGCGTCAGCGCGTACATCACCTCGGATTACTTTGCGCTCGATCCCGCGACCTTCGCCGTCGTATACGACGCGGGCGCGGGGGATGTGAGCGTGGCCATGACACCGACCGGCGCTGCCGATGAGTATGCAGCCGTCATTCCGGCTCAAATGGTCGGGACCGAAGTGGCGTACTACATCACGGCGAGCGACGTGGAAGGGCGCGTCACGACTCATCCCATGGGCGCCCCCGGCGCGCGGCACACCTTCCGCGTGGGTTGGGACACCGA
>JBAZPL010000187.1:0-4989 GCA_041648155.1 Candidatus Krumholzibacteriia bacterium | reverse complement strand
CGTCGTCTCCGCGTCGACATCGATCACGACGTACCTCGAGAACCGCGAAAGCGACGTCGTCCTCGACGTTCTGCCTCTTTCATTCGACTACGGCCTCTACCAGGTCATCATGGCGGCGCAGTACGGCGGCACGGTCATTCTCGAGAAATCGTTCCTGTACCCGTACGCCGTCATCAATCTTATCCGGAACGAGCGCGTGACGGGCTTTCCGATCGTGCCGACGATCTCGGCGATCCTGCTCCAGATGGAGGAGCTCGGGAAGGAGCGGTTCGAGCACCTGCGCTACATCTCGAACACCGCGGCCGCGCTCCCCGTGAGCCATATCACGGGCCTGCAGAAGGTGTTTCCCGGCGTGCGGATCTATTCGATGTACGGCCTCACCGAGTGCAAGCGGGTCTCCTATCTCCCGCCGGAGGAGCTGGGCCGAAGACCGACCTCGGTCGGCAGGGGCATGCCGAACGAGCAGGTGTATCTTGTCGACGAGAACGACGGAATAATCACCGAGCCGAACGTCATCGGGCAGCTCGTCGTCCGCGGCGGGAACGTGATGCTCGGGTACTGGGAGCTCCCCGTAGAAACGGCGAAGATGCTCCGCCCCGGGCGCCTGCCCGGCGAGATGGTGCTCTACACCGGAGATCTCTTCAAGATGGACGAAGAGGGATTCCTGTATTTCATCGCGCGCGGGGACGACATCATCAAGAGCCGCGGCGAGAAGGTAAGCCCCAAGGAGGTCGAGAATGCGCTCTACTCGATCGACGGGGTCGTCGAGGCGGTCGTCACGGGAGTGCCCGACGCGATGCTCGGCGAGGCGATCAAGGCGTATGTCGTGCTCAAGAAAGGTACCACGCTCACGGAAAAGGACATCCTCGCCCGCTGTGCCGCGTCGCTCGAGGATTTCATGGTGCCGAAATCCGTGGAGTTCCGCGACGAGCTCCCGAAAACGTCGACCGGAAAGATCACGCGCAAGGGGCTCTGAACGCCCGGCGCAAAGGGGGAAGAATGGAGTTCACGAAAGACGTTCTCGCGATCGACGCCGAAAAGGTCTCGGCGCGGCTCGCGGATTTCATACGGGAGCAGGTCAAGAGCTACTTCCACCGCAAGGGGATCGTCATCGGCCTGAGCGGCGGGATCGACTCCGCCGTCGCCGCGGCGCTCTCCGTGCGCGCGCTCGGCCGCGAGCGGGTGCATTCTCTGCTCCTTCCCGAGCGCGACTCGAGTCCGGTGAGCCGCGAGTACGGCGCCCTCTGCGCGAAGTCGCTCGGCATCACGTGCGACGAGGTCAATATCACGCCGATGGTCGAGACCTTCGGCGTGTACGCGAAGCGCGACGCGATCGTGAAGAAGTACTTTCCCGATATCGGCGCCGACTACAAGTTCCGGTTGACGCTCCCCCAGGATCTCCTCGAGCGCGACCGGCTGAACGCGTACCACGTCGAGGTGCTCCTCGCGGACGGCGCGGTGCGCTCGGCGCGGCTCGCTCCCGAGGACTTTCTCGGGATGATGGCCGCGAACGATATCAAGCAGCGCATGCGGATGACCGCCCTCTATTACGAGGCTGAGCGGCGCAACTACATCGTTTGCGGCACGACGAACAAGCCCGAATCGGTGCAGGGGTTCTACGTGAAATACGGAGACGGCGGCGTCGACATCGAGCCGCTCCAGCATCTCTATAAGAACCAGGTGTTCCAGCTCGCGCGGCACCTCGGCGTTCCGAAAGAGGTCATCGATCGCACGCCGAGCCCCGACACGTACAGCTACGTCGTGAGCGACCAGGAGTTCTACTTCTGTCTCCCGTACGACATCGTCGATCTCGTGATCTACGCGATGGAGCACAACGTGTCGAAGGAGAAAGCCGCCGCGGCCCTCGGCCTCGGAATGGACCGGCTCGAGCGCGCATGGCGCGACCTCGCGCACAAGCGCGAGGCGACGGAGCCGCTCCGCAGCCTGCCGCCGACGCTGGACCTCGGCATCTAGCGGGCCGCACTTCGATACGTTATTGGAGGGAAAACCGCCCGGATCAGGGCGCTTCGCCTCGAACCCTCACGACCCGCGCGGGTACACCGACCGCCGTGGCATCGTCCGGCACATCCCGCACGACGACCGCGTTCGCTCCGATTCGCACTCGATTTCCCACGCGCACCCCACCGAGTACCTTGGCCCCCGTGCCCACAAACACATGATCCCCCAACACGGGGGATATCCCTTTCTCGGCCCCGAGCGTGACCGCGCCTTCGAGGACGACGTTCACTCCGCCTCTGACGGCCTTGTTGATGACGAGACCCAGGCTGTGCAGGATAATGAGGCCGGGTCCGAACTCCGCTTCGTACCCTATGATCGCGCCCGTCATGGAAGCGTTCAGCTTGCACACGATCGCCGCGAGCGGGCCGAGGTGGTGCCTGCGCAGCGCAATCATGAGCCGATAGAGGACCGTGCAGAAGCTCCCGTCGCTCATGAGCATCCGCAGCGCGCACCCGCGGTTCGTCGTGCCCAGGTACCAGATTGCCTTGGCGTTCATATCCGCTCGGAGGTTGCCGAGGATACGCGCCGGCCGGTCCTGAGACATACTGACCATGGCGTATTGGTCAGTCATGAATTCCATCGAAGTGTTCACCCCTCATCCGGTTACGCTCAAGGGAGCGTCAGGGGCACGGCGTTCGGCTCCCGGGGAGCTCGAACGGCCGCGTCACCAGCACAGGCCCTCATAGTGCGCTTTCGTTACGACGCGTTCGCCGATTCGCACGAGGTCGATAACGGAGTGTCGTTCGGTGAGCGTCGGCAGAACCTTCGCGAATTCGTCCGATTTGTTCCCGATGACGATGATATCCGCGAACGCGACGAGCTCCTCGATGCGATCGGTCATGAGGCTCGATATATGCTCGATATGCTTCTCGATATACTCCTTGTTCGCGCCGACCAGCTTGGCGAGGTTCACATTTGAATCGTAGATCTTGAGCTTGTAGCCCTTGCCGATGAGCGTTTCGATGAGCATCACGATGGGGCTCTCGCGAAGGTCGTCCGTGCCCGCCTTGAAGCTGAACCCGAGCACTCCCACGTTCTTCTTTCCCGCGTCGAGAATCATGGAGAGGCCCCGCTTGATCTGGTACTCGTTGCTGTCTAGGATCGACGTGAGCAGCGGCGCCTTGAGGTCGAGCTCTCCCGCCTTGTGCGTCAGCGCTCGAACGTCCTTGGGGAGGCAGGAACCGCCAAACGCAAAGCCGGGCTTGAAATAGAGCCTCGAGATGTTGAGCTTTGTGTCGCTGCAGAAGATATCCATGACCGCGTGGCTGTCGACACCAACCTCTTTGCAGATGTTTCCGATCTCGTTCGCGAAGCACACCTTCAGGGCGTGATATGCATTGTCGACGTACTTGACCATCTCCGCGACTTCGAGCCCCGTGACAACAATCGGCGCCTTGATGCCCTCATACAGGGCCTGGACCATCTCGGCGTCGGCGGGGACCTCGGTTCCGATCACGATCTTGGGCGGGTTGTAGTAGTCGTCCACCGACGAGCCTTCCCGGAGGAACTCCGGATGGAAACAGATGCCGAAGCCCGTACCCGCCGAAAGGGCGCTGTGCTTCTCGAGCGCGGGGATAACGACGCTCCGCATCGTCCCCGGCAGGATCGTGCTCCGGATGACGACGAGATGGCGCCCCGTCTTGCCCGCGAGCGCGCGTCCGATTTCTCCGCACACACGCTCGACGTAGTGGAGCTCGAGGCTGCCGTTCGGTCTGCTCGGCGTTCCGACGCACACGACGCTCAGGTCGCTTTCGGCGACCGCGCGAGCGGTGTCGGTCGTCGCCCGGAGTTTCCCCCGCGTGACGGCGTTGCGGATGAGATCGCCGATCTTATCCTCGATGATCGGCGTCCGCCCGTCGTTGATGTGCCCGACCTTCAGCGGATTGATGTCGACGCCGATCACGTTGTGTCCGTCGCTCGCCAGGCACGCCGCCGTAACGCAGCCGACATATCCCAGACCAATGACGCTTACGTTCATATCACATTACCTTTCTTTCACCGTGGAGAGCAAGCTCATGAAGCGCTCCCCGACCGCCTTCCACGAGCAATGCGTTTCGACGTGAGCCCGGGCGCTTTTCCCGATCCGCGCCCGGAGGGCATCGTCGCGCAGAATTTTCACGAGCGTTTGGGCGAATCGAGCGGGGTCGTCCTCAATAATTATGTCGTCCCCATTGCTATACTGCAACCCTTCGGCGCCGATCGTCGTCGATATGATCGCCTTTCCCATCGCCATTAACTCGTAGATCTTGATTCTCGTTCCTCCGCCGACCCGTATCGGCACGACGGCGCACGCCGCCTTCGCGAGGCAATTCCGGGTGTCGTCGAGCGTGCCCGTCACAACGATGGAAGGATCGTGCGCGGCGAGCGCCCTGACGGCGTCCGTGGGGCTTCTCCCGACGATGAGGAAGGTCGCTTCCGGCACCGCGCGCCTGACGCTCGGATAGATGCTCTGGATGAAATACGTGACCGCGTCGATGTTGGGCATCCAGTCCATCGAGCCGAGGAATGCGATGCTCCCCGGCTCCTCTCGAGAGGAACCCGGCGCGTAGTACTCCGTATCGACGCCCGTCGTGACGAAGCCGACACGCGAACCACCGTATACTGTTCGGAAGTGCTCACAATCCGCCTCCGAGACCGCAATGGTGAGGGCATAGCTATTAATGACGTTTTTCTCGAATCGCTCGACGCGCTGCCGTTCACGTTCGAACACGATGCGCTGGAGGGGATTTCGCTCGGTTGCGACGTACCGCTGCCAGAGCATCGATTCGACGTTGTGGGAGAAATGCACGACGGGGAAGGGGAGTTTTTCGGGAATATTGATACACATTGTGAGGAAATCCGCGATGAGAACGTCGTATCGCTCCTCGACGGCGAGCCGCGAGAGGAGCTCCTGAACGGATCTGCTCCGGTACGATACCGAGGTGAATGGACGGCTGTCGCCGAGCGTCCACAGGATGTTCCAGTAGTATG
>JBAZPL010000186.1:0-5009 GCA_041648155.1 Candidatus Krumholzibacteriia bacterium | reverse complement strand
ACCCTGAGGTCCCCCCTGTCGATGGCATCCTTCATCAAATCCGTATGGAAGAAGGGCGGAGTACCGGAGACATACAGAGCCAGGACATATGCGTTCGGAGCCCCGAAACTATTGATCCATCGCTCGGCCTCTCGGTAAGAATTCAGCCAGTAATCCCAGGAATCGGTGATTCTCTTTTCCTGGGCTCCCTTCAACCCCCCGGCCAGGGCGTTGAAGAAGGTCGTCTGATAGGGATGAGTCGTCATGACGCCCCATAGGCTCGCTCCTATCGTCACGAACGCGATCGCCCGGACGAGCGCCTCCTTGTTCTTCTTCAGCTTTCCCGCGAGAAAGCCCGCGGCCTCGCCGATTCCGATTGAAGCCAGAACACAGAAAGGAACGAGAAAAACCAGGAAGAGTCTCATTCCGTTATGATAGACCAAGGTGCGGGGGAAACACGGGATGGCGAGGGGCAGCATCAGCCAGAGAAGGAGGAGGGAATGCAGGGGCGACGCGCGATATCTTCGTACGGCCGTGAGCAGACCCGCCAGGGCAAAGATCAATACGAGCAGCGGAGTCCTGAACAAAGCCTGCACGAACGAATTCAGGTTGAAAGAGCCGCCCCGCGCGTAGGTGATCTCTTTCACATGCTCATGCCAGGTGTCGAGAAAAGACAGCTTGCCGCCGATGCCCCAGAAGGCCGGCGCGTAGAAGGCGAGCACGATGACGATCGTCGCGGAAAGAGCGATGATCACATGGAGAACCGATCCGGGCCGCGGGAACCGCGCTCCCCAATCCCGGGCCCCCGGTCGAATGAGGATCCAGAGGAGAAGCACGAGGAGAACGAAAAAAGCATAGGTCTTGATCGCGATCGCGAAACCCAGAAGAAGGAAAAAACCATAGAAATATTTCAGGGCTCGCGTGCCGGTCCACTCGACGAAGCACATAACGGAGAGAGAAAAGAAGATCAGAAGGGGCACGTCCTTCAGATTGTTGAACGTCTGGCCCCAGTAATAGGGGAAGGTCAAGAAAAGGCCGACGGTCATGAGCCCGTGAAGAGCGCTCCAATGCCTCCTGACGAAATAGAAAAGGCAGACCAGAAAGACGGCGGTCATGACGGGCAGTATGATATGCCGTGCCGCCATGGCGTCATACAGGCCGAGGCTGTCATGAAACAGGCGCTTCGCCGCTTCTGCGGCGACGAAGATAAACGCTCCATGCATCTGCCACTGGAGAAGGTCCCGATCCACGCGCCCCGTCAGGATGTAGTCCAAATTCATTTCGCCTTCGCGAAAATTCTTCTGGCTGTCGGTGTTCATCCCGTAGTCATCGACAAGGAAGAGCCCGACGAAAAGAAAGAGGGCGAGACCGGCGAAGACGATTTGTTCTATCGTGATCTTTCTCATACGCTGAATCTGAAATCGATGATGTCGCCGTCCTGGACCACGTACGTCTTGCCCTCGAGCCGCAACAGACCTTTCGCGCGCGCGGCGGCGAGGGTCCCGGCATCGAGGAAATCGTCGCAGGAAATCACCTCGGCGCGGATGAAGCCCCTCTCCAGGTCGGTATGGATTTTTCCGGCGGCCGCATGCGCCGCGATGCCTTTCCTCACGGTCCAGGCGCGGACCTCGTCCTCGCCGACGGTCAGGAACGAGATCAGCCCGAGCAGCCCGTATGATTCTCTGATCACGCGTTCGCGCGCCGAAACGTCGACCCCGAGATCCTGCAAAAAGTCCGCCGCTTCCTCGGAGGGAAGATGGGCGATTTCCATTTCGATCTTCCCCGAGAGAACGACCGGAGTCAATGGGTTCTCCGTGAACCGGGCGGTCCTGTCCCGGATCGTATCCCGCCAGGAGGAGCTTTTGGCGCTCTGCAGGCCGGATTCGGCAACGTTGATCACCGCCATGACGGGCAGTCTCGAAATGAATTCGAGATGCCGCAGCGCTCTCTCCTCGGTTGCGTCGAATTCGAGATAGCGCAAGGGCATCTCCCTTTCCAGAGCCTCCCTGCATTTGAGGACGGCCGCCCGTTCCTCTTTCCTCGGCGGCCGGCCTTTTCTGGCGGACTCTTCCATATTGAGCAGCCGCTTTTCGGCGAGGTCGAGATCGTAGATCAGCAATTCGGCCTCGAGAGTCTCAAAGTCGCGGACCGGATCGACGCTGCCGAGGGGATGCGTCACGCTATCATCGTCGAAACCGCGGAGCACATACACGAGCGCGTCCGAATCCTTGATGAACTCGATGACCTTCCTGTTCTGCGCGGCGTCTCCCCTGGTGAGCCCCAGGTAATCCATGTATTGAATCCTGGCGTGCGTGTGCTTCTTGGGTTTGAAGATCCTCACGAGCTCGTCGATGCGCCGGTCGGGCACCTTGATGATCGCTACGTTCGGTTTGGTTTCGGACGCGGAATAGCCGGCCGTCGCGGCGTCCCGGCCCATGAGACCGTTGAAAAGCGTCGTGCGACCCGAATTCGAGATTCCGACCAATGCGAGCTTCATTCGAGTTAATGTAATACCTTTTCGAGGATTGGCAAGCATTTTGGGTGGCGTGCCGGTCTCCCGCCGGGGAAACTCCCGCCAACATCTTGACAGGGATTCGAAATTCCAATACTTACTTGAGAATGAACATCGAAACCATAGGCAGGCAACGATTCGTCCTGGCGGTGTTGATCATCGCCTTTGCCCTGCGCCTTGCCTGGGGAATCTATCTGGACCCGCATCAATTGTACTTTCCCGATTCCCAGCAGTGGAGCCGGATCGCCTTGAATCTTCTTTCGGGAAACGGCTTGATCATCGACGAGGGAGCGAAGGCCTTGAGGCCGCCGGTCTACAGCCTGTTTCTCTCTTTCATATATTTCGTTTTCGGGAAAGAGAATCTGCTTGCCGTGAGAATAATTCAGGCTCTCATCTCTTCATGCACCTGCTTGATCGTCTACCTGCTCGCGAAAAGAATATTCAACGCAACGACGGCGAAGATCTCCATGGCCGCCTGCGCGATCTATCCTTTCTTTATCTATTACAGCGGGGCCGTTCTTACCGAGACGCTCTTTATTTTCATACTATCGCTGATCATGCTGTTTCTTTCCGGCAAGAGATTCATGTGGGCGGGCATTTTGTTCGGTCTCGGAATTCTCTGCCGGCCCGAACTGATCGTTTTCTTTTTTTTCGCGCTCGCCGGGATGTTCATCGTCCTGCGGAAGAAAGCAGCGCTCAAGAGAGCGCTCATAATGACGGCGATAACCGGGGCGATACTGTTCCCGTGGATGCTCAGGAATTATCTTGTGCTTCACGCATGTGTCCCCCTAACGACGATGAGCGGATATACGTTCTACGAGGGAAACAGTCCGCGCAACCAGACCGGCGGCCCGGCCGGCCCTCTTCTCTTTCCGGACACACAGGGAATGAGCGAAATCGAAAAGGACCGCTTCCTGAAGCAGGAGGCGATACGGGCGATACGAGAAAATCCTCGCAGAATGACCGGATTGCTCTGGAGCAAATTCAAACGCCTCTGGAACATTAAACTGAATACGGACAACCCGGCGTACGCTTCGAGGCTCACCGTTCTTGCAAGCATGATCAGCTTCACGCCGGTTTTGATTCTCTTCATTATCGGCCTTGTCGTTTCCTGGAAACGGAGACGAGAATTGGTCTATCTGTATCTCTTGATTCTCCACACGACGGCAATCAATCTGGTCTTCGTATCGTCGTTGCGATACCGTCTACCGCTCGAGCCTTTCATGATTATTGTCGCAAGCTACGCCTTGGTCGTCGTCTCGCAACGTATCGGCGCGCAACGAACGAGGGCAAATACACCTTGACTCGATGCGCCGCGTCATTCAATAATCATTCCGGTTCATCTATAAACAAAGGAGGTCCAGCATGCGTAACATTATCATATTCATCCTTCTGGCCGTCATGGTCGCGGGGGTCCACGAATCCTGCGGCATGAGCAGGACGATGAAGGGCACGGGCATCGGCGCCGCGGCGGGAGGCGTCGTGGGCGGGATCATCGGCAAGCAGACCGGCAACACCGCGGTCGGCGCCATCATCGGCGCGGCGGTCGGCGGCGCGGCCGGCGCCTACATCGGCAACTATATGGACAAGCAGGCCGAGGAGATGCAGGCCGACCTCGAGGGCGCGAAGATCGAGCGCGTCGGCGAGGGCATCAAGATCACCTTCGATTCGGGCATTCTTTACGACGTCAACAAGGCGACCCTGCGGCCCGTGGCGAAAACGAACCTCGACAAGATGGCGGTTATCCTCAACAAGTACCCCGACACGAACATCCGGATCGAGGGACACACCGACGCGACGGGAACGGACGAGCACAACCTCGAGCTTTCGAGAAACCGCGCGTCGTCCGTGTCGAATTACCTCGCGGGTCTCGGCGTCGATCCGTCGCGCTTCACGGCGATGGGATACGGTGAATCGCAGCCGATCGCGACGAACGACACGGACGCGGGACGCCAGGAGAACCGCAGAGTCGAGCTCGCCATCATGGCGAACGACAAGCTCAAGAAGGCGGCGGAACAGAAGAGCGCCGGCTGATATATCCATCGAATGCGGATCGATACGGCCGGGTGCGCGACATGCGCTGCGCCCGGCCGTTTTCTTACCTGCGAGGCGCTCTTCCTGCGAGTTTCGCCCGGCAGATTCGCAGAACTTCTTCCACGGAGACCGCTCCCATATCCTCGATCGCCTTCGCCCCCTCGCCCCTGAGCGGCGCGAGAAGAACGCGATGCAGCTCGTCTCCCTCGACATACGCCGGATAGGGCCCCCAACGCCCCGGGTGGCGTGTCGGAACCGGCGAATAGATCGACACCGTCGGAACGCCGAGCGCTACGGCCAGATGCAGGGGCCCCGTGGAATTGGTCACGACCAGATCGGCCAACGAGAGAATCGCCGCCAATTCCCGGATGTTCACGCTGCCGGCGGCGACAAATACCGGGGCTCGCCGCATTTTTCCGGCCATCGCGCCCTCGTGGTCCTCTCCCGGCCCTCCGGTCACGACGAGATCGCATCCGGCCGTCTG
>JBAZPL010000185.1:0-5033 GCA_041648155.1 Candidatus Krumholzibacteriia bacterium | reverse complement strand
TAGGCCTCCGCGAGAAACATAGCCTTCCGCGCGAGGTGGAAGCAATCCTCAACGCTCCCCGGAGCGAAGATCGCCCGGGGGAATTCCCCGTGCCCCGCGTGGAGCACGAATTCGAGATCCGCCTGCTCGGTGCGCGTCGGAAGCCCGGTCGCGGGCGCGGGCCTCTGCCCGACGACGACGACGACCGGCGTCTCCGTCATCCCCGCGAGACTCACCCCCTCGACCATGAGCGCGAAACCCCCGCCCGACGTCGCGGTCAGGCTCGGCGCCCCGGCGAACGAGGCTCCGATAGCCATGTTGATCGCGGCGATTTCGTCCTCGGCCTGTTCGACCACGATCCCCATGCGATCCGCCATGCCGATGACCGTGAGCGGTATCGACGTCGCCGGAGTCATCGGATAGAACGAAACGAACCGGAGCCCGGCGGAAACGGCACCGAGTGCGAGCGCCTCGTTCCCCTCGAGCATGATGCGCCGTGGACCCTCCTGAGCGGCCGGAAGCCGGCGGAAATGCGATTCCTTTCCCGAGCACCACGCGAGCGCCTTCGCGAGCGCGATCCGGTTGCCCTCCGCTTTCTCGGGATGCTTCGCGCCGAAAACCTCGTCGACGATCCCGGCGGCCGACTTCTCCTCGAGCCCGAGCACCGCGCAGACGACTCCGAGAGCGGCGGTGTTCCTGAAAGCGGCGGGCGCAAGATCCTCGAACGGCACCCTGAGACACCGGTCGTCGCCATCGCAGAAGGCTTCGTCGGCGATGACGATCGCCCGCGACGAGAGCTCGGCGATATGGAACGTCACCGTCGCGTCGTCGAGCGCGACGAGAATGTCGATCTCCTCGGCCGGCGCCTCGACGGCGTCGGGGCTCACGCGCACCTCGAAGGTGTTGTGCCCCCCGCGGATCCTCGACTGGTAGCTCTGGGTGACGACTATCCGGTACCCCGCTCCCACGAGAATCCGCGAGAGAAGCCGGCCGACCGTCACGAGCCCCTGGCCGGCCTCTCCCCCGATCACGATGTTGGTCGATCGCGTCGTCATCGTCGTCCCCCGTCGAGCGGCGAGGTCCATTTCATCTCGTTCAGAATCACATTCCCTTCCACAAGCCGTGGAGGTTGCAGTACTCCCGCGCCCAGACCTGCTTCGCCGTGACGTTGAAAACCGCCTCGGGCGCCTCTCCCGGCTTGAGGAATTTCCGGTATGCCTCGCCGTCCGCGACGAGCTGGATCCATTCTATGTAGTGCTTCTCTTCCATCGGATGAGGCACGGACCCCACCTTCACCTTGTAACCGTTCGCTACTTTTTCGATCATGGGAACATGCTTTTCCTTCGCCGCGTCGGTCGAGTTTTCCTTAAGAAGCTTCATCGGTTCTCCGCAGCAGACGAGCTCGCCGGCTCCTTCGTGGAGCACCTCGACGATATTCCCGCACTTCGCGCACTTGTAAATCTCGAGTCTCTGCGCCATTTGAATCAACCCCCTTCATGATCCCTCGAAACATGAGTCGCCTTCTGGAGCGATTCTACTCCGCGGGGGCTGCCCGATCAATAGTTCTCCCCGAGGATCTCGAAATACGCTCTCGGATGCTCGCACGCAGGACAAACCTCGAGGGCTTCCTTCCCCTCGTGCAGGTACCCGCAATTGCGACAGCGCCAGACGACTTTCGCGTCGCGCTTGAATACCCTCCCCTTCTCGATGTTCGCCTTCAGCGCCAGGTAGCGCTTCTCGTGCTGCTTCTCGGCGACTGCGATCGACTCGAAAATCGCCGCGATGCCGCCGAAGCCCTCCTCGCGAGCGGTCTTCGCGAAGCCGGGGTACATCTCGGTCCACTCGTAGTGTTCTCCCCCCGCGGCCTCGGCGAGATTCTCGGTCGACGCGCAGATGATACCGGCGGGAAACTTCGCCTGGACCTCGACCTCTCCCCCCTCGAGGAGCTTGAAGAGGCGTTTCGCGTGCTCTTTTTCCTGATTCGCCGTCTCTTCGAAGACGGCCGAGATCTGCTCTAACCCCTCCTTCTTTGCCTGACTCGCGAAGTAGGTGTACCGGTTGCGCGCCTGCGATTCCCCGCAGAACGCCGTGAGAATATTCTTCTCGGTTTTCGTGCCCTTGAGCGACATCGTTTGCTACCTCCTTGCATGAGTTTGCGTGCCTTTACCGGCTGATCCGGCCCCTTTGATTCGACCTATCCGGAACGCCCCGCTTCGAGGATCCCCTTGATCTTGTAGCCGAGCGATTCAACGGCCCTCGTGAGCTGCGCGGCGTCGAAATCGTTCCCGGCGACCACGGCTTCCCCGCGCTTGAGATCGACTTCGGCGGATACGACACCGGCGCGCTCGACGAGCGCGCGCCGCACCGCGTTCGCGCATTGATTGCACGTCATACCTTCTATCGAAATACGGATTGTCCGGCCGGTCCCGCCCGTTTCAGCGAGCGTTCCGACTTTCGTCGGCCGCATAAACGCGTAGCCCAGAACCGCGAGAAGCGCGAACGCGCAGATCGTGTTCACCAAGCCGGGGAGCATCCAGTGCGCGTGCGCCATCGAGTGAGACCCGCTTCCCCGGAATATGGCGTCGAGGATGAGCCCCGCCGCGAGCGCCGAGGCCGCCACCGTAAAGAGATAGATGCCCGCGATCCGCTTGCCCATGATCTTCCAGACGGTCGTGATGGTCGCGGCGTTCGTGGCGGGCCCCGTCATGAGGAATACAAGCGCCGCCCCGGGAGAAATCCCTTTCATCATGAGCGCCGCGGCGATCGGCACGGACGCCGTCGCGCACACGTATACGGGTATCCCGACCGCCATCATGACGAGCATCGAGAGAATCCCTCCGCCGAGGACTCCCGCGAAGAAATCGTCCGGAACCGCCGCCGATATGGCGCCCGCGATGAGGATGCCGACGATGAGCGCCTTGTGTATGTCGCGCGGCAGCGCGATGAAACCATACTTGACGGCGCGCACCAGGCCGCCCCCATGGTTCTCGACGCCGCTGCAGCATTCCGCCGTGCAGGCCGGATGTTCATCGAGTGGAGCGTCCTTCTCATATCCGAAAATATCCACGAGAACACCGCCCAGAATCCCGCTCAAAAACGCGACCACGGGCCTGAAGATCGCGAAAACGGGCCCGAGAAGGCTCAGCGTGACCATGATGCTGTCCACGCCGGTCTGCGGTGTCGAGATGAGAAAGGAGGTCGTCGCGGCCGCGCTCGCGCCGTGCCTGCGGAGCGACGCCGCAACCGGGATGACGCCGCACGAGCAGAGGGGAAGCGGCACGCCGAAAATCGCCGCCTTGAACACCTGCCAGAAACCCCGCCCTCCCAGATGACGCTCGACCGTCTCGGGCTTCACGAGCACCGAGAGAAGCCCCGCGACGAGAAAGCCGAAGAGAAGAAACGGCGACATCTCCCGAAGTGTCGACCAGACGGCGAGGCCGAATTCAGCAATAAATTCCTGCACGATCCTCCTCCGTTTCGTTCCGCAGTATGCCCAGCCGGGTCAGCGCAAAATCGTATTTCACCGGATCCTCCGGCGAGATCTCCCTGAACGCCCCGGTCACCTCGCGCGCCGCACGGAGATCGGCCGCATGCCGTCTCGTGAGACCGAGCTTCGTCGCGATCCGGTGCATGTGCGTATCGAGCGGCACGATGAGCATCGCGGGCGGCACCTCGCTCCAGCCTCCCGGATCGACGGCGTCCGACCGGACCATCCAACGGAGAAAGAGGTTCAACCGTTTGCAGGCGCTTCCCGTTTCCGGGGACGGGAGAAGGCACTGCCGATAACCGCCGCTCATTGCGAATAGGGCGCTCGCGAATCGCCCGGCAGCCGGGGCCACATCGGAATCATTCCGGTCGAGCTTCGCGTAAAAAAGCTCACCGAGCGAACCATATTCTTTGATCGCCTCCCGCACCCCCGCGAAAAGCGACGCCATGTCCTTTCCCGTGATCCACCGATGCCTGAATCCCCTGAAATCGAACTCGAGTTCCGACGGCGAGGACGCAGCCACTCGATCGGCGGGGCCGGCGCCGAGAATCTCGAGGGCTCGCGCGACGCTCGCCTTGATCTGTTTCACGTTCCCGAAGGCGAGCGACGAAGCGATCAACGCGACGAGCTCCCTGTCGCGCGAGTTATCGTACCGGTGCACGAATTCAACCGGATCGGACGGGATGAAGCGTCGATCGTTATACTTCAGGTACAGCCGTTCGAGCTCCTCCCGGTCCAGAGCGTCCGCGCGCCCGATTCCAGCGTCCCGGGCGCCCGTCAGTCCTTCTCCGCTCGTGCGCGCACCCATCTCAATGCCTCCCGGTCTTTTTTCTGCACGCGGGACAGACTCCGAGATACTCGACCCGCCGCCCGAGAACGCGGTACCCCGTTCCCTTCGCGACGCGCGCGTCGCATTTCGCGCGATCGGCGCCGGCCGCCAGATCATCGATGCGTCCGCAACTGACGCAGCGTATGTGCCGGTGATCCCCCGTATCGGCGTCGAAGCGCTTCTGCGATCCGGCGGTCTCCAGCCTCTGTATGATGCCCTCGCGCGAGAGCATCTCCAGATTCCGGTATACGGTGCCGAGACTGATCCGGGGTAGCCGCTTTTTCACGCGGCCATATAGCTCGTCGGCGCTCGGATGCGTGCACAGCTTCATGAGCTCGTCGAGTATCACTTCTCGTTGTTTCGTCTTTCGCACGCGCCCGCCAGTTCTATTATTGATACTAGTAATTATTACTGATAATCTATCCGGCGCAGACGTTTTGTCAAGGATTTTTCATGCGCGCGGGGTTTATGGGGCAGAAGCAACGCTCGTCCGGGGGATCAGAGGTCTGAGCGACCGGGAGCGGGCGCCGATCTCTTTACCGGTAGATCGATTTCACGAATCCCCAGTCGACGACCGCGATCCCCGTACTGGTGAACGGCACGATCTTCCGGACATCGAAGTAGCTGCATGGCCGGGCCAACGTTCCCGAACAGAGATCGGAGAAGGACTTCCCGTACACGAGCACCCGCTGACCGGCAAACGCATCCAGATCAATCGAATCCGAAACAAGGAAACAC
>JBAZPL010000184.1:0-5048 GCA_041648155.1 Candidatus Krumholzibacteriia bacterium | reverse complement strand
CGGGCATTTCCACGAATTATGTGCAACTTTTTCCCCGGTTTGGCGTTAGTAATTCATGGCCCCATCCCCGGGAAATACGCGGATAACTGGAATGAGGAAAGGTGCGCCCATGAGATTGCGCAGGTTATTCATTTGCACCGCGGCCGCCATTGCAGTTCTATCAGTGACGGCCGAAAGGGGATCTTGTGCGGGGAGCGGCCAGGATTCGACGGCGGCGCTCAAAACCGTGAAGGCGATCCGCGCCGTGAACGGCGGGATCAAGGTTGACGGCCGCCTCGACGAGAGCGATTGGAGCAGGGCGCCTGTCTGCGAGGGCTTCATCCAGCAGGAGCCGTTCGACGGCCGCCCCGCGACCGAAAGAACGACCGTGCGCGTTGTGTACGACGACGCGTACATCTACGTCGGGATGAAGGCGTATGACTCGAAGCCCGGCAAGATCGTCGCACACCTCACGAGGAGGGATGACGACAGCCCTTCTGACTGGCTCTACGTCGCCTTCGACAGCTACAATGACAAACGCTCCGGGTTTGTCTTCGGCGTGAACGCCGCGGGCACCAAACAGGATATCTTCTTTTTCAACGATACCGAGGAGGACGGCAACTGGAACGCCGTCTGGGACGTCGGCACGCGTATCGACGCCGACGGTTGGACGGCTGAATTCGCTATCCCGTTCAGCCAGCTCCGGTTCGCGAACAACTGCGAAACGCACACCTGGGGCTTTCAGGCGGCACGCGTGATCAGCCGGAAGACGGAGAGCTCCTTCCTCAACCCGGTCCCGCAAAAGGCGGATCAGTTCGTCTCTCTCTTCGGGAGAATCGAGGGGATCGAGCGCATTCCCTCGCCGTCGCGTCTCGAAGTACTCCCGTACACGGTGGGAAGCGCCGAGAGCTTCGCCGACGCCGGGGACGATCCCTTCCGGAACGATACGCGATGGAAGGGGAGAGCCGGAGGCGATCTCAAGTATCGTCTCACGACGGACGTCACGGCCGATATGACGATCAATCCCGATTTCGGGCAGGTCGAGCAGGACCCCTCCGAGGTCAACCTGTCCGCGTACGAATCGTACTTCGCCGAGAAGCGTCCCTTCTTCATGGAAGGCGCGGGGATATTCCAGTACCGCCTCATGTTCGGGGACGACAACTCCGAGCGTCTCTTCTACTCGAGGCGCATCGGCCGCTCCCCGCAGCTCTCTCCGCTCGATTCGAAGCGGTTTACCAATACGGCCGGATTCTACGAGGACACGCCGCAATACACGACGATCCTCGGCGCCGCCAAGATCACGGGCAAGACGGCCAGCGGCGTCTCGATAGGGATTCTCGAGGCGGTGACCGACAAGGAAAATGCGACGGTCGAGATTCCCGGCGGGAAGCGTCTCGGCGTCGCCGTCGAGCCCATGACGAACTACACGGTCGCCCGCGCGCAGAAGGATTTCAACGGCGGGCGCACGACCCTCGGCGGCATCGTCACGAACGTCACGCGCGATCTCGAGGGAGGCGACTTCGACGGCCTCATGAAGACTGCGGTCACGGGGGGCGTCGATTTCTCGCACCGCTGGCACAACAACGAGTATTTCATTAACGGCCGGGTTCTCGGGAGCTACCTCGAGGGTAGCGAGGAGGCCGTCGCCGCGGCGCAGACATCTTCCGCGCGTTACTTCCAGAGACCGGACGCGGATTACGTCGAGTATGACCCGACGAAGACCTCTCTCAGCGGATACGGGGCCGTCGTCGACGGCGGGCGGACAGGCGGGAACCATTGGAACTACATGCTCGGTTTCAGGTCGCGCTCCCCGGGCTTCGAGGTGAACGACCTGGGGTACATGAACGCGGCGGATGACATCCTCGGCGTCGCCTGGGTGGGGTGCCGGATCCGTGAGCCGAAGGGGATCGTCAAGCGGGCCGGCATCAATATGAATCTCTACAGCTCCTACAACTACGGCGGCGACCAGGTCGGCTCCGGCGGCAACATAAACGGGTCGGTCCTTTATACGAACAACTGGGCGACCTACCTCGGCGTCGAGCGCTCGGTGGAGTATCTCGGCACGGGCCTCACGCGGGGCGGCCCATTGACGCTTATCCCCGGCGGATACAATTCGTGGTTCGGCATGAACACGGACGACCGCAAGCGTCTTATGGTCGGCCTCGATGGCGGGTACAACCGCAACGACGAGGGATTTGCGGGATACTACGGGGGACCGAATGTCGTCCTGAGGCCGTCGGGCCGGTTCGAGGTGCGGCTCTCCTCGCAGTACAATCGCCGCAACACCGATCTGCAGTACGTCGACACGATCGACGATACGATGGGCGATCACTACGTTTTCGCGCATCTCGACATGGACATCGTGAGCGTCACGACGAGGCTCAACTACTGCGTGACCCCGGAAATGAGCGTGCAGTTCTACGCGATGCCCTTCGTCGCCGCGGGCCGCTACAGCAACTTCCGGGAAGTAGTCGCGCCACGGACTAAAGAGTACGGCGAGCGCTTCGCCTCGTACGACTATCTGGCCGCGGCGGACAGCCCCGATTTCAACTTTAAGGAGATGCGGTCGAACCTCGTCTTCAGGTGGGAATGGAGCCCCGGATCGACGCTGTATCTGGTCTGGTCGCGCGGCGCGAGCGATTACGAGGAGAAATTCGGGACCTTCTCGGCGGGGCGGGACTTCGATCGTCTCTTCTCGACGAGCGGGGACAACGCCTTCATGATCAAGATCAGCAAGTGGTTCAGCATCTGAGACGACCGGCCGCTACCCCTTGTCCTCTTGGAAATCGCCCCAGGCCAATTGCACCGCTGTGAGCCCGGCAAGAACAGCCGTCTCGGCGCGGAGGACTCGTCCCCCCAGGACCCAGGGGAAGGCCCTGTCCTTCAGGTTCTCCCGCTCGGTATCCGAAAAGCCTCCCTCGGGCCCCACGAAAAGGATGATCCGCCGCGGAGTGACTGTGGGCGCCGGGGTTCCGTCGCTCCGGTCATCGAGAAACAGGGAGAGATCCGCGCCGGCCGCCGGCGAGGCAAGGAAGGCTTCGAGCCGCATGGGGGCGAGGAGCTCGGGGAGCGAGCTCCGACGGCACTGCCTGGCGGCCCGGACGACCTGCCCAGGCCAGGCATGCGCCTTCTCGTGCTCGAGGCCAGCCGGGGGTACGGCGTACTCGGTGAAAAGAGGAACGATGCGGGCGACACCGAGCTCCGTCGCCTTCTGCACGACGAAGATCATCCGCTGCCGGGCCAGGATGGCGCAGGCGAGGGTGATTTCCACAACCGACTCGGGCGAGCGGGGCATCCGCTCGTAGGGGATGGCCGCGCCGCCGTCCTCGCCGAGTTCCTTGAGGGCGGCGCGGAAGTAGGCGCCCGTGTCGTTCCTCACGGTAAAAGCTTCCTTCGGGTTCACCTCGCGTCGAACGAGACGCCGCGCCATGGCACCGTCGAACACGAAGGGAACCTGTAGCTCGAGGGACGGGACTGTGAGGGGGGGGTCCCCCGGGGCATCGTACCGACCAACGGCAGGACGCGCCCGCCCTTGCCTTCTCTGCGCATCACTGCCGGACATACCGACGCCTTTCTGTAGAGGGCCCCATCATCTGTGTTGGGAAGGAGAATATAGATACTACGTTCCAAATGTCAATCTCTTGGCCATCGCAGCAGATGCTCATGACCGGCTTACCGGTGGATTGACACACGCAGGCTCAAGTGCTATATGTCGAAGGCACGAACAATCACGTCCAACGTTCAGGAGGTGGCCCCGTGAAACGTTTCGGAAATTTCCTCGCGATCGTGCTCGTGGTTCTGGCGCTCGGCATGGCGTTCGGCTCTCACGCGATTTTCGCGCAGGAAGCGACCGCCAAGAAGGCTCTTGTTCCCGCGGCGACGGATATCAACCAGGATGAGCTCTCCGCGTCCGTGCCCGCACTGGGCGCTCTGCATAAGGTAGTTTATCCCCTCTGGCACGTGGCCTATCCCGCGAAGGATTGCGCGATGATCAAGACGCTCCTTCCCCAGATGGATACCCTCGTGGCCGAGCTGGATAAGGCCCCGCTGCCGGGCATCCTTCGGGAAAAGAAAGAGGCTTGGGAAACCGGCAAGGCGAGTCTGAAGTCGATTCTCGAGAAGCTTCATACGGCCGCGAAGGCGGACAACCAGGAAGAGATGCTGAGTCTGACCGAAGCCTTCCACGCCGGTTACGAGCGGCTCGTTCGCACGGTTCGTCCCGTCGTGTCGGAGCTCGAGGCCTTCCACCAGGAGCTGTACAAGCTCTATCACTACTACACGCCCGCGTACGATCTCGAGAAGATCCGCGGCGCTGCGACGGCCATGACGGAGAAGCTGGGCGCGCTCAAGGCCGCGCAGCTGCCGAAGCGATTGGCCGACCGGCAGGAGAAATTCCAGGCCGACGTGTTGAAGCTCGAAGCGGCCGTCAACGACCTTAACGCGACCGTCAAGACCGACGCCAAGGAAAAGGTCAAGGCCGCGGTGGAGAAGGTCCACACCGCATACCAGGAGACGGAAAAGCTGTTCGACTGATCCGGGGGCTGTTTTTCCCCTAAAAAAAAGGCCTGGGAGTGAAAATATCTGTGTTCACGCCGGGGCGCTTGCGCTACGATACGCCTCGTTAAATGGGGCTGTGGACATTCACCCGTCAGTGAAGGAGGAGAAAGCGCGATGGCAAAGAAAAAGCCTGCTGCGAACAAGCCGCCGACCAGGAATGAGATCTATCGCGACATCGCGACGAAGACCGGTCTTACCCGGAAGAACGTCGTCGCCGTTTGCGACACTCTGACCGGCATCATGGTCAAGTCCGTCAAGAATCATGGGACTTTCAACCACCTGGGCTTGTTGAAGCTCACGTTGGTGAAGAAGCCGGCGGTCGCGGGCGGCAAGCTCGTCCGGAATCCGTTCACCGGCGATATGGTCAAGCAGAAATCGCGTCCGGCATCGCGCTCGGTGCGTGTCCGCCCGCTCAAGGCCATCAAGGACATGCTCTAGACAAGGTTTCGGCTTCATCGTCAAGCGAAGTGAGCGACCCCCGCGCGCATACGTGCCGGGGGTCGCTTGCGGCG
>JBAZPL010000183.1:0-5072 GCA_041648155.1 Candidatus Krumholzibacteriia bacterium | reverse complement strand
CGGGACTGCTTCATCGCGGCGAGGCGCGCGACGTTTCGAAACGGCGCGCCTTCCTCCGGCGGAACCGGTCTATGCGAGAACATGATCGTGCTCTCTTCCTCGACGTATGTTGTGGCCGCGGTCTCCCGTCCCGGATCGGCCGCGCAACTCCCTGCAAATCAGCGCGATGGTATCAATTCCGCGGGGAAGCAAAAAGGGCTTTTTTCGCGACGTTCCGTCATGCGGTCCCGCGCGCGCGCAGAAACACGGCAATGACCGCGCCCAGCGAGCGCGCACCCGCATCCCCGCTTTCGAGAACTTCGGCGTGAACGGTCCGACCCTCCGAGATATTGGCGGTATGATTCGTTATCCAGCTCATGCACGCGGCTTCGATACCGGTTCTCCGAGCCGCGAGAAGCTCGGGGAATGAGGACATCGTCGCCGCGTCCGCCCCCATAAGCGCCCCGGCGCGGGCCTCGGCCGCCGTTTCGTAGGTCGGCCCGCTCGTCCAGCAAAGGACGCCCTCTGCCAGCGGGACCCGGGCCTCGCGCGCCGAGCGGCGGAGCGCCGCCGAGAGCTTCTTCGAGACGATGGGCGCCGCGCGGCGTCGCCCGGTTCCTCGAACAGCGCCGCTGAACGGTTCGCGGTTGAAGCGGAGGCCCGACCTCGAAGGAAAAGGTATGACGTCGGTCGCAAGCATCCAACTGCGTGTCGGGATCCGGCGTGTGAGACTCCCCGCTGCCTGCGTCACGATGATGGACGAGCAGCCCGCGTACTTCGCGAGCGAGACGGGGGAAGCAAGAGTATCCGCTCCGGCGCCCTCGTAGGCGTGAAACCTTCCCGCGAAGAGGAGCACCGGCGTGCCCGCGAGACGGCACAGCGAAACGAAGCCGGGATGCCCTGCGACGGTCGTTCGTCCAAAACCGGGGATGCGCTCGTACGGAATGCGCGTCAGCGATTCGAGCCCGTCGACGAGCTTCGAGAGCCCGCTCCCGAGCACGATCGCGCACGACGCCGCGCCCCGCAACGAGCGAAGCTCCTCACTCGCCGAATAGATATTCCATGATGATCGCATCTTCGTCCGTATCGCTGTAGTACCGACGCCGCGTTCCGATATCGACGAATCCGTGCATCCGGTAAAAGGCACGCGCGGCGGCGTTCCCTTCGCGGACCTCGAGTATCACCCGGACGGCTCCGCGGGCACTTCCCCGCTCCATGACGGCGCGGAGAATCTCCCCTCCGAGACCCCGCCTGCGCACCGCGGGAACAACGGCGATGCTGAGAAGGTGTATCTCGTCGTACGCGATCCACGCGGCGGCGTAGCCGGCAACGGTCCCGTCCTCGACGAGAACGAGATTGATCGCCTGATCCCTGAATCTGAGCTGCGACCTGAACATTCCCTCGGTCCAGGGCGTGATAAAGCTCGAGCGTTCGATCTCCATCACGGGCGGAATGTCCCCCGCGGTCATCTCGCGGATCTTCGCTTCCGTCACCGCGCCCCTCCCCCTCGTTTCCGGATGCCCGCGGTATCGGGCAAACGGGCGTCGGGCGGACGGATGTAGAGGGGCTCGAGGGCGAAGAGCTCGTCATACGAGAGGGGCGCGCGCTCGAGCGCGATCAGCGCGCACAGGGACGCCGACGGCACGGCCCATCGCTCGCACGCGAAACGGCTTCCGCCCGGAACGAGCGCTTCCAGCGCCGCGCGGTAGCGGAGCGCGCCGGTGCCGCACAGGATGAGAGGGCCCGCGATCGAATGCTTCGCCAGAACGTCCCCGACCGCCTCCGGCTTCGCGGAAAAGAGCGGAACGATGGGGCGAGGCGGGCCGTCCGCCGTATCATAGAGCGCGCCGTACACCTCTCCCCTGCGGGCGTCGATGAGGGTCAATACGGGATGGGCGGCGTACGGAAACGCCGCCGCGAGCACCGCGCAGCTCTCGACGGGAGCGACCGGCGCGCGGCGAACCGCGGCGAACGCCTTGACCGTTGCGAGAGCTATTCGGAGCCCCGTGAAGCTTCCCGGTCCGCACACCACGGCGAAGAGCTCGACGTCGGAAAGCGCAACCTTCGCCGAAGCGAGGCACGCGTCGACGCCCGGCAAAAGGGTAGCGGAATGCGTGTCGCTCGCGTCGAAGAGAATCTCCGAAAGAATCTCCTCGCCGCGGCTCACCGCGACGCTCCCACGTTGATGGGACGTATCGAGCGCGAGCACGATCGGCGCCGTTTTCACGCAATGCTCCCTTCGAGCGCGTCGAGAAAGCCGCCCCGCCCCTCGATCGTCAGCGCGCGGCTCAGGTCTCCCGTGATCTCCATGACGATCCGCACGTCCGCGTCAAGGGAACCGGCGGGAAGGCGGTCCCCCCATTCGACGATAACGACGTTGCGATCGTCGATCGCGTCGAAGAGTCCGATGCGGGCGACCTCATCGACGCTCCCGAGCCGGTAGAGATCGAAATGGAACACGGGGAATACACCTGCATATTCCTCGGCGAGTACGAAGGTCGGGCTCAGCACCTCGCCGGAAACGCCGAGCCCCGCGCATACGCCCTTCGCGAGAAGCGTCTTTCCCGCGCCGAGCCCCCCCTCGAGCGAGAGCACGGCCCCGCGCGGCACGAGCGAGCCGATCCCGTGCCCGATCGCGAGCGTCCGATCGGGGGATTCGCTCGATAGCATGATGCTCCGCCGCTCTCCCTCGAAGCGATCGAGGCGGTGCGGCGCGGATCCGTTCCGGATCCTCGCTCTGCGACGGGTGGGACGCGGGGGCATGCATTACCTCGGGGTCAGTGTTACGCAGGGAATGATCATTTCCTCGAGCGAGATTCCCCCGTGCTGGAAGGTTCCCATGTACTGCCGTTCGTATTCGTGGAATTTCGTCGGATAGACGAAGTAGAAATTTTCTTTCGCGAGAATGTAGTTCTTGGAGGGACCCTCGGCGGGTAGGTTGAATTCGAGGGGTTTGCGGATCAGGAGCGTTTGCCGCGGGTCGCCGTTGATGTTCTCGCCGAATTTGTACCTGAGATTCGTCGAGGTGTCGCGGTTCCCGTGGACGAGACTCGCCCGCGCTCCGAGGATCGAGCCGTGATCGGTCGTGATGATCACCGTCGCGCCGTGTTTCGAGATCCTCTGGAGTATATCGAAGAGCGCCGAATGGACGAACCACGAGCGCATGAGCGACCGGAAGGCGCTCTCGTTGGGGGCGATCTCCTGAAGGATCTCGCTCTGGCTGCGCCCGTGCGCGAGGATATCGAGAAAATTGAACACCATGGCGACGAGATCGATCCCGCGGTAGCTGTCGACCTGCTTGCGGATCTCGTTCGCCTCCTCGATCTCGTATATTTTTATGTACTTCGTCGTGACGGCGGCGAGCCCCGCCCGCGCGAGCTGCTCCTGCAGGAAGGAATGCTCGAAGCGGTTCTTGCTCAACTCGTCCTTCGATCGTTCGAGCCATTGTTCGGGGGTGCGCTTCTGGATTACGGACGGAAAGGCGCCGGCGAATATCGCGTTCCTCGCGTACGGCGTCGCGGTCGGCAGAATCGAATAGTAGCAATCCCTTTCAATATTATAGAAGGGGGCGAGCAAATCCTCGATCTTGAGCCACTGGTCGTACCGCATGCAGTCGATGAGAACGAAATAGACCTTCTTCCTTTCCTTGAGGCGCGGAAAGACCCAGCGGCCGATCACATCCACGCTCAACGGGGGCCGTTCCGAACCACGCATCCAGTCGGGATAGACGCGTTCAACGTAGCGCGCGAAATCGGCGTTCGATTTCTTCTTGAGGTCCTGCTGGGTCTGTTCGAGCCCCGTCGCGCTGAAACGGTCGAATTCGACGTCCCAGGAAGAGAGCTCCTGATGGATCCCGATCCACTGCCGCCAATCGGGGCCCGCGCGCAGACTCCCGTCGATCCGCTGGTACGCATGGAGATAGTCCTTGCTGAGAACGGTCTCTTGGATGCGATGCGCATCGAGGATGCGTTTCGCGGCTGAATAGATCTGGAGCGGATTCACGGGCTTGAGGAGGTAGTCGTCGATTTTCATGCCGATGGCCTGTTCGACGAGGTCTTCCGCCTCGTTTTTCGTGATCATGATCACGGGGAGGTTCGAATCGATCTCCTTGATCTCCTGGAGCGTCTCGAGACCGCTCTTGCCGGGCATTGTCTCGTCGAGGAGAATGAGGTCGAATCTCCCTTTCTTGAGCGCGGCGACGCCTTCGTCGCCGCTCGGGGCGGCCGTGACCGCATAGCCCTTTTCCTCGAGGAACATGATATGGGAGCTCAGGAGATCGATCTCGTCGTCGACCCAGAGAATCCTCTTTTCCTTCGCCATACGATCTACTCCGCCCCCGTTCAATCGACGGGAAAGGTGAGAAGAAACGTCGTCCCTTTTCCCGGCTGCGACTCGAGAACCCTGATCGACCCGCCGTGTATGTCCTCTACGATGCGTTTCACCAGCGAAAGCCCGAGACCCCAGCCGCGGCTCTTCGTCGTGAACCCGGGAGAGAATATGCGCTTGCGCACGCCCGGGCTCATTCCCTTGCCGCTGTCGCTGAAGAGGATCTCGACGCGCCGCTCCCTCTCGTTCATCCTGCACTGAATATGGATCTTTCCCTCATCCCCCGCAATCGCGTCGAGCGCGTTCTTGATCATGTTCTCGATCACCCATCCGATGAGCTCCTTGCTGCACCGGATAAGGGGAAGCTCGTCCGATTCGGTCGTGATCGTCGAATTGATCTTGAGCGAGGGGCGTCTCCGCTCGAAGTAGCGCACCGTCTCGTCGACGATCGGGGCGAGCTCTTGAAGCTCGAGCTTCGGAGCGGAGCCGATCTTGCTGAAGCGCGCCGAGATCTTGCTCAAACGCTCGACGTCGGTCTCGACCTCGTCGATCGCCATCGCGAGCTTGTCGGAGCCGCGTGCGATCGCAAGTTCCTCGCGAATCATGGCGATCCATCCCATGATCGACGAGAGCGGCGTTCCGAGCTGGTGAGCGGTCTCCTTGGCCATACCGACCCAGATCGATCGCTGCTCGCCGACCTGCACGGCGCGGAACCCGAGGAACCCGAAGAGGACGAAAATCACGAAAACGCCGATCTGGACGTACTG
>JBAZPL010000182.1:0-5285 GCA_041648155.1 Candidatus Krumholzibacteriia bacterium | reverse complement strand
GTGCGTTGTGGCGGTGAACGCAACCGTCAACAGATCGGCGAGCAGCTATTGCGTAGAGGCGCGCGTGAAGGGAAACATGTGCGCGGAGTGCCATCGCTGCCTCGTTTCCTTTGAGTTGCCGGTCGATACGACGTTTACGTTTGTCCTGAACTGCGGGGGAGAGTCGCCTCTGCCCGGCGGCGTTGAAGAAGATATCGTGTCGATCCCGGTCACGGGGGAGGGGACGTTCGACCTCTACCCGCGTGTGCGGGAAGCGCTCATCCTGGAGATCCCGATCAAGCTTCTGTGCCGGGAGGACTGCAGGGGCGTTTGCAGGAAATGCGGGGTGAATCTCAACGAGGGTGAGTGCGAATGCGATCCCAGAATCGGCGATCCACGCTGGGGAGCGCTGAGAAATTTCTTGAACGGGGAGAACAAAACGTAAATATTTCCCCGAACCAGCATTGTGAGACGTAACGAGGAGGAAGCCCATGGCAAACCCGAAACATCGCCATTCGAAGACGCGGGGGAGAAAGCGAAGAACCCACTATAAAGCCGAAGCGCCGACGCTCACCCCGTGTTCCCACTGTCACCAGCCGAAGCCGCCGCATACGGTATGCCCGAACTGCGGTTACTACGCGGGCCGCGAAGTAGTCAAGCCGAAGGTCGAGGAAGGGAAATAACCTCGCCCCGGAGGACCCATGAAAATCGCAATCGATGCCATGGGCGGCGATAAGGCCCCGGTCGGGATCGTCGAAGGCGCGTTCGAAGCCGCGCGAGAGGCGTCCGAGAGGGTCGAGATCGTGCTCGTCGGAAAACGCGACATCCTCGAGGCGCATATCCGCGCGCAGCGGCTCGAGGCTCCGAACGTCGAGATCGTCGACGCCCCCGAAGTGATCGAGATGTCGGAGAGCCCCGCGACGGCGATCCGGCGCAAGCGCGCCTCGTCGATCGCGATCGGCATGAATCTCCATCGGGAGGGAAAGGTCAGGGCCTTCGTGAGCGCGGGCAACACGGGGGCCGTCGTCGCGAGCTCGCTCCTCACGCTGGGGCGTCTTCCCGGCATCGAACGTCCCGCCATCGCCATCCATCTGCCGACCGAGAACGGAGGCACGGTCCTCATCGACGGCGGCGCCAATTCGGATTGCCATCCTCACAACCTGCTCCAGTTCGCTTTCATGGGATCGGTCTACGCCGAAACGTTTCTCGGCAGGGAGAATCCGCGCGTCGCGCTCCTCAGCATCGGCGAGGAGCGGTCGAAGGGTAACGAGCTCACGCGCGGCTCGTACGAGCTCCTCGAGAAGAGCGGCCTCAATTTCACGGGGAACGTCGAGGGGAGGGACGTCTTCACCGGAGCGGCGGACGTCGTCGTGACGGACGGATTCGTCGGCAACGTCGTTTTAAAATTTACAGAATCCATTATTTACTATATAAACACCCTGATCAGGGAGGAAGCCGGCAAGCGCTTCTTCGCGAAGATCGGCGCCGGGCTCATGAAGCCCGTTTTCCGGGGCGTCAAGCGAAAGCTCGATTACGCCGAGTACGGCGGCATGCCGCTCCTCGGTGTGAACGGCGTCGTGATCATCAGCCACGGGAAAAGCTCTTCGAGGGCGATCAAGAATGCCGTGCTCGCCGCCGAGCGCTTCGTCACGGGCGGCGTGAACGACAGGATACGGCAACGAATCGAGAGGTCGTAAGCATGGTTCGGGACAGCGGACCGCGGAGCGCGAGATTTGCCGGCTTGGGCTATTACCTCCCCGAACGCGTGCTGACGAATGCCGATTTCGAGAAGATGGTCGATACATCGGACGAGTGGATCGTCACGAGAACGGGCATTCGGGAACGGCACATCGCGAAAGCGGGGGAAGCCTCCAGCGACCTCGCGATCAACGCCGCGCGCAAGGCGATGACCGACGCACGCGTCGATGCACAGGACATCGACCTCATCGTCGTGGGCACGGCGACCGGGGATTACCAATTCCCCTCGACGGCGACCGTCGTGCAGAAAATGATCGGCGCGAAGAACGCGGCCGCGTTCGACGTGGCGGCCGCCTGCTCCGGGTTCATATACGCGATAACGGTCGTGCAATCGATGATCATTGCGGGCAAGGTGCGGCGCGCTCTCGTCATCGGTGTCGAGACGCTCTCCCGGATCACCGACTACACGGATCGGGCGACGTGCGTCCTTTTCGGGGACGGCGCCGGCGCCGTTATCATGGAGGCCTGCGAGCCGGGCGAGGGGATCCTCGCAACGTGCCTGAAAAGTGACGGGACCTACGCCGATCTCCTGTATCAGCCGGTGGGAGGGTCGCGCACGCCGCTGACGGAGGAACGGATCAGGAACAGGGAGCAATACATAAAGATGAAAGGGGACGGTCTCTTCAAGTACGCGGTCAAAGCGATGGTCGATGCGGGGGAAACGGTGCTTCGGGACACGAATTTGAAGATTTCCGACATAGATTTTGTTATTCCCCATCAGGCGAACCTGCGAATCATTGAAGGGGTCCGGAGCAGACTCCGCCTTCCGCTGGAGAAGGTCATCGTCAATATCGACCGCGTCGGCAACACAAGCTCGGCGAGCATTCCGATCGCGTTCTGCGAGGCGAAGGACAAGGGAATCATCAAACGCGGCGACCGGATCCTCATGGTCGCCTTCGGCGGTGGCCTCACCTGGGGGGCGGCGCTGCTCAAGTACTGAACGCCCGAAAGAAAAGGGTCGCGGCAAGGATGAAAGCGGCATTCATATTTCCGGGTCAAGGCTCCCAGTACGTCGGGATGGGGAAGGATCTCGTCGCTTCCTATCCCCGGGCACGGGAGCTCTACGAGATGGCGGATGAGACCCTCGGCGTCCCGATATCGCGCATCTCGTTCGAGGGTGACGCGGAAACGCTCACGGCGACGAAGAACGCCCAGCCCGCGCTCCTTCTCCACAGCGTCGTCGTGGCGCGCATCCTGAGGGAGGAAGGGGGCGTCGAGCCGGCGATCGTAGCGGGGCACAGCCTCGGCGAGTACTCGGCCCTTGTAGCCGCGAACGCTCTCGACGAAATGGACGCCCTGAAGATCGTGCGCAGGAGAGGCGAGCTCATGTTCGATGCCGGGACGAGGCAGCCGGGCACAATGGCCGCGATCATCGGCCTGGAGCGGCCGGACGTCGAGGCGGTCTGCGGCGAGTCCTCGCGCGCCGGCGAGGTCGTCGTCGTCGCGAACGTCAATTCCCCCGGACAGATCGTCGTTTCAGGGAATATCGATGCGGTCGGGCGAGCCTGCGCCGCGGCGCAGGCCCGGGGCGCCAAGAAAACGATCCCTCTGAACGTGAGCGGCGCTTTTCATTCGCCGCTCGTCGCGGGTGCCCAGAAGGAGCTCGTCGAGTATATCAAGAGCTTTGCGATCCGGGATGCCTCGGTCGGCGTCGTATGCAACGCCGATGCGAGGATCGTCGCCAAGAAGGATGAGATCGTCGATGCGCTTTCGCGGCAGCTCACGAGCCCCGTGCTCTGGTCCGATTCGATGGCTCTGCTCCTCGCGTCGTGGGGCGGGCCCGTTCTCGAGGTCGGGCCGGGCAAAGTGCTCGCGGGGCTTTTGAAACGTATCGACGGCACCCGGTCCGTGCAGACCGTCGGCACGGCCGAGGAGCTCGAGCGGAGCCTCGCGGGCGAAACGGCTTGACCGGCGCCGGAGCAGCCGGCCGGATCGCGGCGGCGAAGGGGAGCGAAATGGTGAATCTCGAGGGAAAAACGGCTATGGTAACGGGAGCGGGCCAGGGTATCGGGCGCGACATCGCGCTCACGCTCGCCGCTGCCGGCGCCGATATCGCCGCCCTCGACATCAACCTCGAGGGAGCCGAGGCCACGGCAGCGCTCGTGCGAGCGAAGGGGCGCAAGAGCGTCGCGCTCGCCGGCGACGTCTCGAACGCGACGGACGCCGACCGGTGCGTCGCCGAGGCGCTCGCGGGGCGCGAGCAGATACATTTCCTCGTTAATAACGCCGGGATAACGAGGGATAATCTCCTCCTCCGGATGACCGATGTGGAATGGGAGAGCGTCATAAGTGTCAACCTCACGGGCACCTTCAACGTCACGAGAGCGGTGTCCCGCTCGATGATCAAGAGACGGTTCGGGCGAATCGTGAACATCTCTTCCGTCATCGGGGTCATGGGGAACGCCGGGCAGTGCAACTACGCGGCGAGCAAAGCGGGAATCATCGGGTTCACGAAGGCCGTCGCGAAGGAGCTCGCGGGGAGAAACATCAATGTGAATGCCATTGCGCCGGGCTTCATCGAAACGGCGATGACGGCCGCGTTGCCGGAACAGCGAAGGGAGGAGATGCGGCGGCTCATCCCGCTCGGGAGATTCGGATCCGGAACGGACGTCGCGCACGTCGTTCTCTTCCTCTGTTCCGATCTCGGCGGCTACGTCACGGGCCAGGTCATCCACTGCGACGGCGGAATGGTAATGGCGTAAGAAACCGATCAAGAAGGAGGTACGGCACTCAATGACTATCGAGGAACGGGTAAAGAAGGTCATCGAAGAGCAGCTTTCGGTCAACCAGGATCAGATTACGCGCGAGGCATCGTTCATAGACGATCTCGGCGCCGATTCGCTCGACACGGTCGAGCTCGTGATGGCGCTCGAGGAGGAGTTCGGGATCGAGATCCCGGACGACGAAGCGGAAAAGATCACGAAAGTGGGAGAGGCGATCGATTACATCACGTCGCACGGCTCCAAGGAATAACCGGTCCGGGTCTGCCGCCCGGCTTCTGCAATAAGGGGGTACCGTGTCCGCGAGCACGAGAAGGGTGGTCGTCACCCGTATGGGTCTCGTTTCTCCGTGCGGGGATTCCGTCGCGGAGAACTGGGCGAACATCTCGGCGGGAAAATCGGGCATCGCGCGAATCACTGCGTTCGACGTGAGCGCGTTCGACTCGAAGATCGGCGGAGAGGTCAAGAATTTCGATCCCGAGCGGTTCGTCGATCGAAAGGAAGCCCGCCGGATGGATCGATCCGTTCAGCTCGCCATGGCGGCCGCGGCGGAGGCGATGGCCGGGATGGAGGGAGCGATCGCCGCCGAGCGCTTCGGGGCGATCGTCGGATCCGGCATCGGCGGAATACAGACGCTCGAGCAGCAGCATACGGTGCTTATGGAGAAGGGCGCCACGCGGATCAGTCCCTTCTTCATTCCGATGATGATCTCGGATATGTCCGCGGGGCAGATATCGATCCGTTACGGGCTCAGGGGTCCGAATTTCGCAACCGTTTCGGCGTGCGCGTCGGGAGGCCACGCGATCTGCGACTCCTTCATGTACATCA
>JBAZPL010000181.1:0-5295 GCA_041648155.1 Candidatus Krumholzibacteriia bacterium | reverse complement strand
AGTTGAGGAGCAGAATCGTCGCAGTGCCGCCGCCCTCGCGCTCGATGACCTCGATGATCTTCGCACGAGCCTTGGTCCCGTCCTTCGACTGTATCTTTTCCAGCTTACCGAGAACTGCCTCGACGACCTTGCCCATCGCACCCCGGTTGCCCGCGGCGCCGGCGCTCCGCCGCGCCGAGCGCTTGTCGGGCTCGCGCGGCGTGACCTCGGCGGTTTCCACCGAGGCGGGCTCTTCCGCCCGGTACCCGTGCCGCACGCATATCTTCTCGATCCGCCCGCCAAGGGTGGCACAATTCCCGGACTGTTTCGATCCGCTCCCCGCGAGAAGCGCCGCGAACGCCGCTATCTCATCTTTCGTGACGCCGTTCATGAATTCTATTTCGCCGATCGAGTGCCTGACGAGCGCTTCGCGGAACAGATGCATGGCCTTATCCGGCATATCGGTCAGATCAAGCTCAAAATTGAGCCAACACATGACGCCGCCGGCGAATATGAGCTTGACCGATTTTTTCCCCTGGAGCGCGACGTCAATATGGATAAACGCCGTGCCCAGGGCGCGCTCGACGGAGGGGTGTCGCGCCGGGAAAAGGCGGGATTGGAGAACGAGCTTCGAAAGTGTCTCCACAACCTCCCTGAACTGCTGAAACTCGAACGGCAGCACTTCCAGAACGGCCTGCATTGCTGACGATCCCCCTTCACGCCATGCGTCTATTGAGTAGGATTATCAAACTCACTGCAAGCAAGTATCATACCGTTAAGGGACAAAAGTCTCCCCGGATGTCCTCCAATCGCATGAGGTTATTGATTTTTCGGGTGTCTTATCGCATTATGGTAGGTATGCGGCAACCTGGTCCTGCGATGAGGGTGATGGATTGAAGCACATCCTGGCGATACATATCTCGGCTTGCCTCTTTCTCGCATTTCTATGCGGATGCTCTTTTCGCCCCGAAGGGAAGCGCGCCGTCGAAGAGGGCGATTTTCTGGAACCCGTCGCGATGGGCGAAAAACGCGAAGTATGGCGGGATATCGCCGACCTCAAGGAACGCGTTGAAGCCGATTTCAGAAACGCCGAGCTCCACCGCCAACTCGCCGTCCTCTATCGGCTCGCCGGCACGCCGCGCGCCCGTGTCCTCTCCTCCGAGGAGATCGACAGAGCCATTTCCTTCGATCCCCAGAATCCCATTCTCCATGTCGAACAGGGTCTCACGCTCGTCGCGCGGCGATTCGTCGGAGAGGCGGAGGCTTCGTTCACGCGGGCGACGAAGATCGATCCGCGCTGCTTCGATGCGTGGTTTCAGCTCGGTCGTCTCGAACAGTACGAGTATTACAAAACCATGTGCTTCGTGGATCATCTCGTGAAGGCGATCGAATACTTCGAAAAGGCGTTCCGGATCGATAAGAAAAACGAGGAGACGCTCGAGAATCTGGCCTATCTCTACTCGTTCCGCCAGATGTACCAGACGGGGCTCAAATACGGCACCCGCGCCGTTCAGTACCATCCCAAGAGCGCGGCGGCGCACCTCGCCTGCGGCATGCTCCATACGAAGCGCAAGGAATTCGAGAAAGCGCAAAAGGCTTTTTCGAGCGCCTTTCTTCTCATGACGGAGGAGGAACGCCACCCCTACGACGACATCGCCCCTCTTCTCCAGCCCGACGAGCGGGAGCTCTACCTGGGCTCTTCCGACGTCAAGCGACAGGACTGGAGCCGCAGATTCTGGACGGAGAACGATCCGACGCCCGCGACCGAGCTGAACGAGCGCGCGATCGAGCATTACGCGCGCGTGGCTGTCGCCGACAGGGCCTTTTCGGACGAGCGAAGGAAAGCGCGGGGATCCGCGACCGACCGCGGCGCCGCGGCGATCCGTTTCGGCCTCCCCGACCGGAAGCTCTACGATCTCGGCGGCGGCACGTCCGGGGGCTGGATCGTGTGGCAGTATCCCCAGGCGAAGAGCTACTTCAACCTCTACTTCAACGACGAATTCCTGAACGGCGACTACCATTTTCCCATCAGCGATTATTACGGAACGGCTTCGCTCAAGCTGTTGAACACCATTCCGCAGCGATACGCATTTCCGCTCGAATACCGGCTGTTCCCGATCAGCTTCGAGCTCGCCGAGCTTCGCGGCGGCGAGGAACGCACACGGCTCGAGATGTCGATCGCTATTCCCGATTCGCTCGGGAGCACGCCCGGCGCCTCATGGGACATCTTCGTCACCTTCTTCGATCCGCAGTGGAACCGCTTCTCGCGCGACCGAATCCCCTTCAAACCCGACAGCCTTCCCGTCATCGAGAAGAGCAACGGAAGATTCCGCGTCTGCAACTTTTCCATCGAGATGCTCCCCCGCCCGCTCGAATGCACATGCATTCTCGAGGTCGTGAACGATAAGGAGCGCCGCAAAGGTTCGCGCAGGCTTCCGCTCGAGATCCGGGAGATGTACGGCCGCTCGCTCAAGCTGAGCAGCGTCAAATTCACCATTCCGGACGCGGCGGGATCATGCTCGAACATCCTCGATCCGATACCCCTGTACCGCGAGAAAGGCACGCTCTGCCTCGCCTACGAGGTTTACAATCTGCAGGTCGACGAGAACGGTCAGTCGCGCTATCGCGTGAGCTATGCGATCCGCAAGCCCGACCCAGACGACGAACAGTCCGGTGAAGGGGTCCGGAAGACGCTTGCGTACATGTGGTCGAGCGTGAAGGGGAACAAGGGCAAGGAAAAGCCGTACATAGAGAGCAGCATCGAGCAGAGCGCGCGCGCAAGCACCGCGGCCGATAATCTCCAGATCGATATCGGCACTCTCGAAAAGGGGATGTACGTGCTTGTTCTCGGGGTTGAAGATCTCGCGGCCGGGACGGCGGCGGTCGAAAGCAGGATCTTCACCGTCAGCGAGTGATCGCCGCGGATACGCCCGCCACGGAAGAAGACGTAGGAATCTCCTTCCCCGGCGGCTTCGATGGTTCCGCGGGCTCATCATCCGATTGCATGAGCACGATAACGGCGTAGGCGACAATCGCGGTTATGATCGCGAAGACCGCGAGTTGTTTTCCGATTCCGGGCCCCTTCTCCTCCTCAATCTCCACGTCGAACGTTTCGACGGTATCCGCCGCGAGCGAGCGGAAACCCAGTGCGCCCGGACTGGACGCAGGAGCCGAGGCGCTCGCCGGCATGAGCGGGCCGGCGGCGGACGCCTGGATGGAATCGAATCCCTTCGGCGTGAAAACGCTCTCCGCCGAAGCCTGCTGCGCGGAAACGAGCGTCCCGATGACGATCAGAACGAGAACGCTCTTCGCGATTGCCTTTACTTTCATGCTCCCCTCGCTTCTCCCGGCTATCGCCCGGTCCCGTTCCACCGCTCATACATGATGATCTCTTCGAGCGGCTTTCTCGGCCTTGTCACGCGATCTCCCTTCGGATATCCGAGCGGAGTGAGCGCCACGATCTTCACATCCGAGGGAACCTCGAGAATCGCTCTGACCTCTTCCTCGAGGAACGCGCCGATCCAGCATGTTCCGAGCCCCTCCGCCGCTGCGGCGAGCATGAGGTGGTCGAACGATATTCCAATATCGACAGGGAGGCTGTTCCAGTATCCGCCCATCTTCTGATAGGCGAGCTCCTCCCTGCCGCATGCCGCGATCACGACGGGTGCTTCCGCGATAAAACCCTGTCCCTTGCACGCGGCGACAAGCCTCGCCCGGATATCGGCGTCCCTGATGACGATAAATGTCCACGGCTGGCCGTTCTTGCCCGAGGGCGCGATGCGCGCGGCGTCGAGAACCCGTTTCAGCGTATCGTCCGCCACTAGATCGCTCCGGTAACCCCGCACGCTCGTTCTCGTCCTCATCACCTCGTACACATCCATATTGCGATACTCCTTTCGCGCCTGCGTGTTTGTACCCTGTTAATATAATGCCGGCACGACACTATTACCAGTCAATCGGGGCCTCAAGCCCGTCAGGTATCCTTGCAAATAGAACGCGGCGAATCTATACTGATCATATGAAGCAAGCATATGGAAAGCCTCCCTCGATCCGGAGCACCCGGAGGCATTGGGCGATTATCATCGCATCCGCCGTTCTCCTTCATGCGGCGTTCCTTTTTCTCTTCAAACCCGGGTATCTCGAAGTTTTCAGGACGGAGCTTCCGCCTGGAGAGGAAAGCACCGATCGCTATCCGTTCCTCGACAATCCATTTCACGTCCTCTCCCTTTCAGTGGAGCCGCGGCCGGCAGCGGCGGTTGCGGAGAAACAGGTCGCCGAGAAAGCGGAATCCGCGGAAGACGCGGATCGCTTCGAAGCTCTCGGCGAGCCCCAATCCGAGATGCTGCCGCTCCGGGGAGGCGGTGGAGGCGGGACGCGGGGATCGCGAAACGCCACGGTCGAGCCGAAACCGCTCTACATCCCGTGGCCGAAATATCCGGCCGGACTCAAGAAACTGCCGGAGGGAAGGGTCGAACTCATGCTCCTGATAAACGAAAAGGGGGAAGTCGATGACGTCAAGGTCACCCGAACACTCCCCCTTGAGGAACTCAATCGTATCGCCGTAGAGGCCGCCCGCAGGATCCGCTTCACCCCCGGCACGGAGCAGGGAGTGCGAAAGCCCATGTGGGTTCGACTTGCAATCGCCTTCCAGCCCCGCTAGCACCGCCTCCTATTTGAACATCGACTTGATGGCCGTCCACGACGTTTGGTGCGTGCCGACCTGGCAATTCTGGAGGTTGAGGAAGCAGCTTCCTTCAACGTAATCATCGGCCCAGTTCGCGGGATCGGGATTTTGGAGTGCACCGTTGAAGGTTCCATACCCGCAGTAGCCGGCGAAGAGACCCGTTCCGTATTTCATGACAATCAGGTTCCCCGAGTACATTGCGAGCATTCTCTCATCGATATCGAGAACAGCGTCCATATCCCAGTCCGTATAGGTCACGACAACGACGAGGGTTCCGTTCATCATGCCGTTCGTCGCATGGTTGATTTCCCACACCGGCTTCGTCGCGCACGACTGTTCGTCGAGTACGATCGTCCAGCTGAAAGTCTGGGCATTGTGTACGGCAAAATTGTTGAACAGATAATCCCAGCGGGCCTGCGGATTCGACGGAGCCGGCCAGGTCGAATCATCGATCCTGATCCACCAATCGGCGCCGAGAACGAGAGGGTCGCCCGCATAGATAACACCCTCGTATACGGGAAGCGAGTTGATCATCGCGTTGCCCATTCCATCGAATTCGAACTGAACGGAGAGCGCTTCGGGCAGCTGGGCGGAGGCGCACACAGGCGAGATTATGACCCCCGCAAGGAGGA
>JBAZPL010000180.1:0-5320 GCA_041648155.1 Candidatus Krumholzibacteriia bacterium | reverse complement strand
TCCCCGATCTCCTCCGCGAGAACGCGAAGGTAGAGCCCCCGCGCGCAATAAACCTCGATGCGCACGATCGGCGGTTTGAAGTCGAGAAGGGTGATCGAGTAGGTGTCGACCTGGCGCGGATTGCGGTCGACTTTCTCGCCGCGGCGCGCGAGCATGTAGAGTGGCGTCCCTTTGTGCTTGAGCGCCGAATACATCGGCGGGGTCTGGAATCGCTTGCCCGTGAAGGTTTTGAGCGCCGCCTCCACCGCTTCCCGATCCACGTTCACCCACGATCCGGTCTTGAGAATCCGCCCGCTCTCGTCCTGCGTGTCGGTCGTCGCGCCGAGTCTGATGTCGGCGATGTAGCGCTTCGGAAGATCCATGAGATAATTCGAGAGCTTCGTCGCTTCGCCGGTGAGAAGGAGGATGAGCCCGATCGCCTGCGGATCGAGACTCCCCGCATGCCCCACCTTCTCGAGGCGGATGACGCGCTTGAAGAGCCTCACGCAATCATAGGTCGAGTTGCCCGGCGATTTGGCGACCGGGATAACCCTGTTGTTGAGCTTCGCGCGTGCGCTTGCTTCCGTCATGGCGCTTTCTTCGAACGGTGTCCCGCCGCCAACATTTCGCCGAGCGCGTTCACGATGAGCGCCTTGGCCGTCGCGAGGTCTTTGTGGATCGTGAGGCCCGCGGCGTTGCGATGCCCTCCGCCGCCGAACTTCTCGGCGAGGGAGGCAACGTCGCTGTCGTTCCGCGAGCGGAGACTCACGCGGATCTCGCTCTCGCCGACCTCCCGGAAGAGAACGGCGAGCTCGACGTCGTCGATGGACGCGGCGTAATCGACGAATCCTTCCGTATCGCTCATCGCCGCCCCCGCGGCCGCGAGCATCCCGCGCGAGATGTGCATGGCGGCGATGCGCCCGTCGCCGTGCACCTCGAGATCGTCGAGGGCCCGCGCGAGAAGCTTCAATGTGCTGAGCTTCTTCACGTAGATAAAGTCGTGGGCGAGCTCGTGCGCCCGCGCTCCGAGCTCGACGAAGCGCGCCGCCGTGGCGAGCGCCTCCGCGTTCGTGTTCCGGAACCTGAAGCCCCCGGTATCCATGAGGACGCCGAGGTAGAGGTAATCGGCCATTTCCGGCGTGATGCGCTCCGGGGCGACCGAAGCGAGGAACCGGTACACGAGGATCGCCGCGGCGCTCGCGCGCTCGTCGACGACGTTGATGTCGCCGTATCGCTCGTTCGTCGGATGGTGATCGATGTTGACGACCGGCACGCCGCTTCCGTGCATCACGAGGTCCGCGGTCCGGGCGGTGGTCGGCGAATCGAGCGCGAACACCATGTCGGGCTTGAACGACGGGAGATCCTCCTCCCGCATGAAGAGCTTCACGAGCGGGAGATCGAGGTAGATCTCAGCCATGTCGCCCGGGGTAAAACAGGCAACCTCCTTGCCCTTCTCCCGCAGGAACACGGCGAGCGCGAGCATCGAGCCGATGCAGTCGCCGTCCGGATCGATATGCCCGAAGAGAATGAACCGCCGGCGCGGTTCGATGAGCGCGGCGATTCCGGCGAACTCCTTCGCGAACCGTTCGTCACGCATCCTCTGATCCCTCTCCTGATCCCTCTCCGTCGCCGCTCTTCGCGCGCCCCTCGTCTTCGCGGTGAATCTTCTCGATGAGCTCGTCGATCTTCATCGCCCGGTCGAGCGAGACGTCATACCTGAAAATGAGCTCGGGGATGACGCGAAGCCGCAAACGCTTGCCGATCTGCCCCCGGAGATAACCCGAACAGCTCACGAGCCCCTGCTGGACGGCCGCGGGGTCATTCGTTCCGCCGACGATGTTGTAGAGGATCTTCGCCGTCGAATAGTCCTTCGCGGCCTCGACGTGCGTGATAGAGACGTTCGCGACGCGGGGGTCCTTGACCCTCCGGAGGAGGAGCTCCGCGATGAGCGCCATGATCTCTTCCTCGACCCGCGCTTTGTGCTTTTCGCTCATACCGCCTCCGGACGCGCCCCCGGGCGCTCAGTAATATTCCCGCTCAAAGTCGCAGAGCACGATCCGGGGCTCGAGCTCCAGAAAATCGACGACCTGCTGCGCGATCCTCTCCGCTCCCCGCTTGTCCGTCGCGACGGCGGCGACGGCGAGCTCGCTCCTTTGCCATTTATCCTGGAAATCATTTTCGCACACACTCACATTGAACCGGTTGCGGAGCTTCGCCTTGACGCTGTTGAGAACGAATCGCTTCTGTTTGAGAGAGGCACACCCGGGCAAGAGAAACTGTATCCTGAGGCTCGCGACGATCACGGGAGGCGATCCTCCTCATGCCTACTTGATCGACTTGCTCTGCACATCTTCCACGAAAGCCTCGAGTATATCCCCTTCCTCGAAATTGTTGAAGCCGGTTACGCCGATGCCGCAATCGAACCCCGCCTGCACTTCCTTGGCGTCGTCCTTGAAGCGCTTCAGGGAAAGAATCGCCCCGGTATGAAGAATCTCCGGGCCTCGCCTGACCCGCACCTTCCCGTTGCGGACGATGCTTCCCGACAGGACGTGGCAGCCGGCTATGGAGCCGACCTTCGATACCTTGAACACCTGCCGGACCTCCGCCTTTCCGGTATCCCGTTCCGTGACGGTCGGCTCGAGGAGGCCGGACATCGCCGCCTTGATGTCGTCGATGGCCTGGTAGATGATGTCGTAGAATCGAACGTCGACTTTTTCTAATTTCGCGATATGCGCCGCCTTCGTCGCCGCGTTCACGTGAAAACCGATCACGACCGCGTTCGACGCGGACGCGAGCAGCACGTCGCTCTCGTTGATCTGGCCGACGCCCTTGTGGATGATTTTGATTTTCACCTCGTCGCTCTCGATGGAGGAAAGACTGTCGATGAGGGCGCCGATGGAGCCGTCCATATCGGCCTTGATGACGAGGTTGAGATCCTTGACCGCCCCCTCCTTGATCTGCTTGTAGAGATCGTCCAGGGTGATGCGCTGCACGATGTGGCGGTCCTTCTCCCGCTGGTACTGCTGCCGCTTGAAGGAGATCTCTCGCGCGGTCCTATCGTCTTCGACCTGAACGAAATTCTCGCCGGCGTTCGGAACGCCCGTGGCCCCGAGCACGACGACGGGCGTCGAGGGAGGAGCCGCGTCGATCTTCTTGTCGCGCTCGTTGAGGAGCGCGCGCACGTGGCCATAGTAATTCCCCGCGATGAACACGTCGCCGACCCTGAGGGTTCCCTGCTGGATGATCACCGTACAGATGGTCCCGCGGCCTTCCTCCTTGCGCGCCTCGAGCACGACGCCGCGGACGGGCGCGTCGGCGTCCGCCTTGAGATCCAGCATTTCGGCCTGGAACAGGATCATCTCGAGGAGCCGGTCGACCATGAGGCCCGTTTTCGCCACGATTTCGACGCCCATGACGTTCCCGCCGTATTCCTCGAGGACGATATTCTGCTTGAGAAGCTCCCGCTTCACGCGCTCGATGTTCGCGTTCGGGAGATCGATTTTGTTGATCGCGATGATCATCGGCACATCCGCCGCGCGGGCGTGGTTGATCGCCTCGATCGTCTGCGGCATGATCCCGTCGTCGGCCGCGACGACGAGGATGACGATATCGGTGACCTGCGCGCCTCGGGCGCGCATCGCGGTGAAGGCTTCGTGGCCGGGCGTGTCGAGGAAGGTGATCAGGCCGCGGGCCGTTTCGACCTCATACGCTCCGATGTGCTGGGTGATGCCGCCCTTCTCGCCGGCGATGACGTTGCTCTTTCGGATAGCGTCGAGGAGGGACGTCTTGCCATGATCGACGTGCCCCATGATCGTCACGACGGGTGGTCGCCCCTGCAGGCGTTCCGGCTTCCCCTTGCGCTTCTCGCGGAGCAGCTCGTGGCCGTAGCTCTCGGTGAACTCGACCTTGAAGCCATAGTCGTTGGCGATCATGATAATGGTATCGGGGTTCAGCCGCTGGTTGATCGTAACCATGAGTCCGAGCCCGAGACATTTCTGGATAATCTCGGACGGGTCGATCTTGAGCTGCTCGGCGATCTCGGCGACCGTCGAGAACTCGGGGAGATGAATGAGGTTCGCTTCCTCGACGACGGAAACTTCTTCCGCGACGTGTTTGCGCCGGCGGGTCTTGCGCGTGACATCGAGCTTCGCGAGCGTGCGCTTCACGCTCTCCATGACCGCTTTCTGGTCGGCCTCTTTGCGCTTTTCGGGCTTTCTCTCCTTGCGCGGACGCGCCGGTTGCGGCGGGCGCGCCGGTTGCGGCGGGCGCGCCGGTTGCGGCGAGCGCACCGGTTGCGGCGAGCGCGCCGGTTGCGGCGAGCGCGCCGGTTGCGGCGAGTGCACCGGGCGCGGCGGCTTGGAGGGCTTTTCCTTCTTGTCCTTCTTCTTGATTTCCTTCGTCGTCGCGGCTTTGACCCGGCTCAGATGCTGCTCGATGAGAAGCTCGGCACGCTGCTCGACCGTGCTCATGTGGCTCTTGACCGCGAACCCTTCCTTGACAAGGATCTTGATCAGGGCATCACTCGAGATGGTATACTTCCGCGCAAGCTCGTAAACGCGAATCTTGGCCACGCGATCGCAACTCCCTTCATTGCCTAGACGCCGGATGTGTCATCGGATTCTTCCGGAGAAACTTCCTCTTCGGGCTCTTTTCCCTCTTCGGGCTCTTCTCCCTCTTTGTCGTCCGCCGCTTCGAGAGTTTCCCCTCCTTCAGACTCCTCTCCGTCTTCATCTCCGTCTTTAGTGTCGATTTGTTCGGAGATCTCCTCGGCGATTTCTTCTTCAGTCGACTCTTCGGCCGGTTCGACCTCATCCGCGGCTTCGCCGGACTCGGCGGCGTCCGCGGCCTTTAATTTCTTCGCTCCCTTGTCATCGAGGTCCCTGAACAGATCCGCTTCGGTGAGCGGCGCTGCCACCTTCTTCTTTTCCTTCGTTTCGGGACCGAAGATCGCCTCATCGAAGAGCGGCTTTCCCGCCACGACCTCCTGCAGCTCCTTCTTGAGCAGATCCTCGAGGGCCTTGTTGAGCTCCACCATCGTTTCGGTCGCGGTGTTCTTGAGTTTCTCCGCGGTCTTCGCGCCGACGCCCTCGATCTCGACGAGCTGATCGATCGGCGTGCGGTGCAGCTTCTGCACGGTGAGGATGCCGGCTCCCTTGAGTTTTTGCGCCATCCTCGGCGTCACGCCGTACATCTCGGAAATATCCATCTGGAGCTTCTGGTCGAGCTTGTCGCGCTTCTCGATTTCCTTTACCGCGATGAGGTCTATCTTCCAGCCGCTGAGCTTCGACGCGAGGCGCACGTTCTGCCCTTCCTTGCCGATCGCGAGCGACAGCTGATCATC
>JBAZPL010000179.1:0-5326 GCA_041648155.1 Candidatus Krumholzibacteriia bacterium | reverse complement strand
GCGCCGGTGCTCGGGAGGACCGTGCGCCGGAGGGCCTGCTCCGGATTATCGTACGAGAGAATGCTCATGTAGTACGGCGTCACGCCGACGGGAAGCAGCGATCCGCCTTTCTCGATGGCGGTGCGCTCGTCGTCGGAGAGCGAGAGCATGCGCTCGAACTGGGAGATGTCCTGGACGCGGTTCCGTATCTGCCAGCGCCAGTCGTTCCAGTCCCGATCGCTCACCTCGGGGAAAAACGCGCGGCGGAACAGCCTGATCCGCGCGCTCGTGTTCGGACGCCGGCTCGCGACCGGCTTGCAGCCGGAAACACGGGAATGATGAACGATTCTTGTCTGGGGAGAAATCTGTCCGTCGAACAATGGACCGAGGCAGGTAGATAAATGCGGAGGATGATCCTCGCTTTTTTCTACGCTAGTAACATCGGTAGCGTGATGCGTTGAAGCTTGCGTTTCCATCAACCGGTCCCTCCAAAAAGCCGCCGCTGTGCGGCCGTGTGTTGCTCAAGTATTCGAACCCTGAATCGAAATCACCGCGGACGTCGGCGCCCGCCAAACCGAGTTGCGCGCCAAACGCCGCCGCTACCGGCTTAACCAGGCACCCGAATGCGATGCACGGAATATTTACTCGTATCATGGATCCTCCTTACCTCACGTTCAGATTTCGAGTTGCAATATATACAATACGTCAAACTTTACAAGCAACATTAATTCGATTCCGAAAGATTTTTTTCTCGCCCCTCCGGGCGATCCCTCCGCGCCCCACATCCAAGCACACGCTCCCGTTCGCGAGCGAGCAATTTATGGACCAGTCAGCCCGGTTTTCTCAAAATGATCTGAGCGCGAGCCATCCCGCCGCGACGGCGAGGGTGATCAGGGTGACGGGGACTCCCACCCTCGCGTGATCCCGCCACGAGATCGCGACGCCGAGGCGTCCCGCCTGATTGACGACGATGATGTTCGCGATGGAGCCTACGATGAAGAGATTGCCGGCCAGGGTCGAGGAAAGCGCGAGGACGGGCCCCGCGAGCGGATGCGAAGCCGACGGGAGAAGCAGCATGACCGCGGGGACGTTCGAGACGAGGTTCGACAGAAGGACGCTCGATCCGAAGAGCCAGGCCGGACGCCCGAGATCGACGCCGCGATCCGCGAGAGCGGCGGTGAAGGCGTCCATGCTCCCCGATGCGGCGAGGGCGTGGTTGACGACGAAGAGCGACATGAAGAGAACGAGAAGCTGCCAGTCGACCAACCCGAGAATCTCGCGGGATTCCATGCGGCGCGAACAGAGAAGATAGCCCGCCGCGGCGAGGGCGATAATCTCCCGCGGCCAGGGGGTCGCAAGGTATGCGACGACGAGAACCGCAAGAACCGCGCCCCCCTTCAGGGTCTGCCATGTATCGAAGGGAGTCGCCTCGACGGCCGGGATCCGCATTTCCATCTCCCAACGTCCTCGCTGGAGGAGGCAGATGACGCCCCAAACGACGAAAAGACCGAGGAGCGACGGAACGCCTGCGTCGAGGAGGTACCCGCCGAACGAGAGCCGCAGGACCTGCCCGATGAGCATGTTCTGGGGATTTCCGATGAGTGTCGCGGCGGAACCGACGTTGGCGGCGCAGGCGAGAGCGAGAAGATACGGCTTCGGGTTCAGCCCCCGGCGCGCGCAGCCCTCGACGAGAACGGGCGCGACGGCGAGGCAGACGATATCATTCGCAAGAAGCGCCGAGAGCGCTCCGGTGATGATGACGAGAAGCGCGAGGAGCGCGGGAGGAGAAGCCTCGATATCGGCGAGGCGCCGGACCAGCCACGAGTAGAATCCGCTCATGCGGAATTGCGCCGAAACGACCATGAGGCCGAAGAGGAGCGCGATCGTCGGCACGTCGACCACGGTCGAGAGCTCCGGCACCGTGACGCGCCCGAGGGTGACGAGAACGATCGCCCCAAGGAGGGCGACGCCCGTCCGGTCGAGGGCAAGGCCGGGAATACGGCCGAGAATCATACCGGCATAGACGAAAGCGAAGACGACGAGAACGATCGCGTCCGTGCTCATGGCGTGCGCGGCGCCCTGCCGCACTCCTCCGTCATCCCGGCGAGGGCTTCGGCGGCCGGCCGGGCGATCTGGGCTCTCACGAGGCGCCACTCCCAATTTCCGTGAGGTACCGCCGGGCGGTTCATCCGCGCTTCCTCGCCGAGGCCGAGAATGTCCTGCATCGGAATGACAGCAGCGGCGGCGGCCGATTCCATGACGAGCCGGACGAGATCGAGGTGGACCGTTTCCGCGGCAACCGACTTTCCGAGGTACCGGGAGAGGCGTTCCCGCTCTTCGGGAAGCGCTTCCTTCTCGAACCAGCCGCGCGCAGTGTTGTTATCGTGCGTCCCCGTATACGCGAGGCAATTCTCGATGTAGTTCAGCGGGAGATACGGATGAGCGGGATTATCCTCGCCGAAGGCGAAGAGAAGAACGCGCATCCCGGGAATGCCGAGACGCGCCATGACCTCTTTGACGTCGGGCGTGATTATCCCGAGATCCTCGGCGATGAGCGGGAAGCCGGGAAACCTCGCGCGGAGCGCCCCGAAGAAATCATCCGCGGGAGCCTTGACCCAGCGCCCCTTGATGGCGGTCTTCTCCCGCGCGGCCACCTCCCAGTATCCGACGAAACCGCGGAAGTGATCGACGCGCACGTAATCGAAAAGACCCAGGTTATGGGCGAAGCGATCGATCCACCACTGGAATCCGCTCGCCTTGAGGGCATCCCAGTCGTAGACGGGATTGCCCCAGAGCTGTCCTGTCTCGCTGAAATAGTCGGGCGGGACGCCCGCGACGAACGCCGGCCTTCCGTCCGGGCCGAGCTTGAAGAGGCGATTCTGGGTCCAGACGTCGGCGCTGTCATAGCCCACATAGATCGGGATGTCGCCGATGAGCCGGATACCCTTGCCGCCGCAATACTCCTTGAGGGACGCCCACTGCCGGAAGAAGAGAAACTGGAAGAAACACGTGCGCTCGATGTCGGCGGCGTAGAGGCTCCTCGCGTCGCCGAGACAGGTCTCGTCCCGCGTCCGGAACTCCCGGGGCCACGAGCTCCAGACCGCGCCCCCGAACTGCTTCTTGAGGACAAGGAAGAGCGCGTAGTCGTCGAGCCAGGGCGCGTTGAGGGCGCGGAAATGCTCGTACTCGCTCCGCTGCCGGCCGGTGGAACGGAAGCGCTCGTAGGCTCTATCGAAAAGCGGCCGTTTCTCGAGCGCCGCCGCGCGGTAGTCAACACGACCCTGCGGGTGGCGCGCCGGCGGCGGCACCTCCTCGGGACGAAGAAGCCCCTCGTCGACGAGAATCTCGGGACTGACAAGAAGGACGTTTCCCGCGAACGCCGAGATGCTGGTGTAAGGGGAATTACCATGAACCCCTTCGGTGGGATTCAGCGGAAGCACCTGCCAAAGGCTCTGCTTCGCCTGCGCCAGAAAATCGGCGAACGCATACGCGCCCGAACCAAGGTCGCCGATCGCGTGGCGCGAGGGGAGGGACGTTATATGGAGAAGAACTCCCGAGCATCTATTCATAGGGGGCGATTATAAGTCGGAGAGGACCGAATAATGGAGGGAAATATTCGCCCGTCCCGCGCCCGGCCCCGAAATGGCTCGACGCCGAGGGGCCTCTATGCGAGAATGGGCGCATGCAGCGAAAAACCGTGAAGATGTACACCTTGAGCACCTGCAGCCACTGCAGGGCCGCAAAGCAGCTCATGAGCACTCTCGGGGTCCGGTACGATTACGTCGACGTCGATCTCCTGTCGGGAAGCGCCCGCACCGCCGCCCTCGAAGAGGTGAGGAAACTTAATCCGCTGTGCTCGTTCCCCACAATCGTCATCGGCGACGCCGTCATCGTCGGGAACCGCGAAGACAAGATCAGAGAGGCCCTGGATATCACATGAGCGAAACCGACGAGCTCTACGAGCGTCTCAAGAAACTGCAGGAGTCGAAAGGCTACTATTTCGGCACGGACCGCGAGCGGACCTTCGAGCTTCTCGCCGCGCTCCTCGTCAACAAGAAGCGCTACGGTTACATGGCATGTCCCTGCAGGCTCGCCTCTGGAGACAGGGAATGGGACCGGGACATCACCTGCCCGTGCTCCTACCGCGAACCGGACGTGAAGCAGTACGGCAGCTGCTACTGTAACCTGTACGTATCGGCAGCCTGGAACGACGGAACTATTCCGCGCGTCTACGTGCCGGAGCAGCGGCCTCCCGAAAAGACGCGCCCCTGAGGGTGCGCCGGCCGATTCCCACCCGCTCCCGTATAAAAAAAGCGCCCTCCGTGGAGGGCGCTTTCAAATGCATGATCGTGCCCGCGAACGTCAGCGCACAATGCTCGAGTCGATGATCTGAATGTTCGAAGCGCCGCGCAGGCTGTCGAAATAGGTCGTGAGCGCCTGCTGCTTTTGCTGCTCCGTCAGATACTGCATGATATTCTGCTTCGCCTGGTCGAAGGGAGCGGTGCTCGCCGCCGCGTGTTCGACGGCTTTGATGATATGATAGCCGAACTGCGTCTCCACAACGCCGCTCATCTGCCCCGTCTTGAGGCCGAACGCAGCCTTCTCGAACTCGGGCACCATGCGTCCCCGCTCGAAATAGCCGAGATCTCCCCCTTGCTGCTTGCTCGGGCAGTCCGAAAACTTCCGCGCCATCTCGGCGAAATCGGCGCCCTTCTTAAGCTCGCCGAGAATGCGCTGGGCTTCCGCCTTCCTCTGCGCCCGGGTCGTATCCGAATCGTTTTGGTTCACCGTGAGAAGAATATGGCTCGCCTTCACGCGCTCCGGCTGAACGAAACGCTCCTCGTTGTTTTCATAAAAGGCGCGGGCATCCTGTTCGCTCACCGGCTTGATGCTCGCCGTGCGCTTGTTGAAGAGCTCCTCGGCCAGAATCCCGATTTCGATCTCGCGCCGGAATTGATCCGCGGTCATGCCGCGTTTCGCCAGATCGGCATTGTACGCTTCATCCGAAACGAAATTCTTGCGGAACGTGTCCATCCGCTCGTCGATCGTCTTCGTATCCGCCTTGGTGCCCGCCTTGGCGAGCGCGCCCTCGAGAAGAATCCGGTTCAGCGCATTGTCGAACGCTTGTTTCTGGATAGTGGCCTTCATCCCGGCGATCTGCGCGGAGTCGGCGTATCCCTGAAGCTGTTGCATGAGCATGGCTTCCTGGCGCTGGACGTCCTGCATCGTTATGGATTTCCCGCCGATCTTCGCAACCACCTTGCCCGAAAGGGCCGCTTCCGCGACGCTCGCGCTGTCGCCCTTCGAGCCGTCCTTCGACTTTTTCGAGCAGCCGGTCACCGAAAAG
>JBAZPL010000178.1:0-5348 GCA_041648155.1 Candidatus Krumholzibacteriia bacterium | reverse complement strand
AAAGGATCAAGCAAAATATCTCCAGGCTTCATATCTCGAAAAATCTCAAGGAGGGGCATAATTGGCTTTCTGCCCCAATAACTGTGGGATCGCGCTGGGAGGCGAAATAGATCAGCAGGATTTTGCCGTGTTCGATCCATTTTCCAATACTCTAATGTGATTACTCGGTTGAAAATCGCCCTGAAGCTAGATTCAAATTCTCAGCAAGTAATGAATAATACTCTTCAATTCCAACAAAATCAAGTCGCTCATTATTTTCGTGTGCGGCCCGTTGTATCGGCTGGCGCATGGAGAATCTCTGGATTCGCTTCTCCCCTTGAGGTATCGGGGGAAACCGGAGCGGCCAGCGCCGCCTTGGGAATCATGAGAGCTCCCGGCTTTGCGGCGCCGCTACTCGTCGTATCGGGGGCAGCCGAAGCGGCCGGCGCCGGCTTGGGGACCACGGTCGTATCGGCGAGCGCCGAATCCCGGTAGGCCTGTAGATACGCTCTGAGAGAATCGGCGCCGGCGAGGCCCAGCTGGTACAGGGCTCCCTTCGCCTGAAACGAACGGGGATAGCGCTCGATGAGCGCACGGTACCGCTCGATCGCCGCCTCCTTCTCGCGGAGTCTGATCTGGCGGATCCACGCGATCGCGTAGGCCGCCTTCGGCGCGACGGACGTCTCGGGAAAACTGTCGAGAATGGCCGTGTACCCCGAAAGCGCCATCGGGATGTCCTCGAGCCGGGTCAACTGGATCTCGGCGGCCATGAAACGCTTTTCCGCCGCTTGCTCCGCGCTCTCCCCCTTGCCGGCGGACTTCTGCAGATCGAGGAGACGCTTTATGCTGCTGCTTCTCTCGAGGGAAACGGCGGCGAACTCGGAATTCGCATACTCGTTTCCGACCTTGGCAAATGCATCCGCCGCGAGCTTCAGCGAGTCGAGTCGTTCCTGGTAGATTATGCCTATGCGATAGTGCGCTTCGGCCGAATAGATCGATTTCGGGTACTTCGTGCCGACGTCCCGGTACTCGACGAGCGCCCGTGGAAGGGAATCCATGCACGCGTAGCTCGCGGACCGCCCGAGGAGGAGCGGCGGCATTTCGAGGGTCGCCGTCGCCTTCGCGAGGAGTCCGTCGAAGAGGGCGAGCGCCTCGACGCATTCTCCGGTCTTCACGAGGCATTCGCCGAGAGCGAGCGATATCTCGTATCGCCGTTCCCACGGGATTCCCTTGCGGAGCACCTTCCGATAGCTCGCCGCCGCTTTCTCCCATTCTCCGCGCCCGCGGAAGAGCTCGGCGCTCTTGAGCCGCGATTCGTCGACGATCTCCTTCTTCTTCGCTTCAGTTGCGACGATACCGTAATAATCGAGCGCCCCCTCATAATCCTCCAGCGCGCGCTTGATGTCCCCGCCGAGGAACAGCGCGTCGAAGCGCAGCTCGTGTCCCGGATATTCCTTGAGAAACCGGTCGGCATACACGAGCGCCTGTGCTTCGTCTTTCTTCAGGTGATAGGCGAGCGCGAGCCAGTAGATGGACCGCGGCACATATTTGCTTCGTGGAAAATTCGTCAGGATCTCCTGGAATTTCCGTATCGCCTTATCGTACTCTTCCTGCCTGACGAGCGCGGTTCCCATGAGGAACATCGCGTCGTCGATCCAGCGGCTCTTCGGGTAATCCTGCATCATCTGCGCGCATTTCTTCACGACCTCTTTGTATTTTTCGCGTTGCTCGCGGGCGGCGGTTTCGCTCACGCCCACCTTCTCGGCTTCCCGATAGACCCGGCGCGCGTTGTAGAGTGTATTGAAGTAGGCGCACGACTGCATCGACGCCGCGGCGACGAGCGCGGCGACGGCAAGCGCGCCGGCGATGCCGGCTGTGCGAAGGCTCATTGCGGCATTCCTTTCAAACGGCGCTCTGCCACTTCCCCTCGAGGAACACCCCCTGGACCCTTCCGGTGAACCGGGCGCCGACGAGCGGCGTGTTCTTTGATCTCGAGCGGATGAAGCGCTTCTCGAACGTCCATTCCTCGGCCGGATCGAGAAGCACGAGGTCCGCCGGCCCCTCCCTGGCGATGCGGCCGCCGGGGAGCGCGAGCGTCGCCGCGGGCTTGACGGTCATGAGCTTCACAAGATCGAGAAGGTCGATGACGCCCTTCGCGACGAGCTCCGTATGAAGCTGGGCGAACGCCGTCTCGAGACCGATCATGCCGGCCGGCGCCTCGTCGAATTCGACGTCCTTGTCGATCTCGCTGTGCGGCGCGTGATCGGTGGCGATGCAGTCGATCGTGCCGTCGAGAAGACCCGCGCGGAGCGCCTCGACGTCCTTCACGCCCCGCAGCGGCGGATTCACCTTGAGATTCGTGTCGTACCCGTCGAGAAGACGGTCGTCGAGCGTGAGGTGATGAGGGGTCGCCTCGGCGGTGATCCTCGCGCCTTTTTTCTTCGCCTTCCGCACGAGCTCGACGGCGCCCGCCGTCGAAACGTGGGCGACGTGGAGCCGCGCGCCGGTGAGCTGGGCGAGCATGCAATCGCGCGAGACCGCTATCTCCTCCGCGGCGGCGGGCGCACCCTTGAGCCCGAGACGCGTCGACGTGTAGCCCTCGTTCATCTGGGACGCGGACGAGAGAAACGCGTCCTCGCAATGAGATATGACGGGAAGCGCATGAAGATTCGCGTACTCGAGCGCGGAGCGCATGACCTGGCTGTTCGTCACGTAGGCGCCGTCGTCGCTCAGCGCGACGACGCCCGCGCGCTTGAGATGAAAATATTCGTTGATGATCTCCCCGAGGCGCCCCTTCGTGAGCGCGCCCGCGACGTACACGCGGCATCGCCCGATCTGCTGCGCACGGCAGGATATATATTCGACCACGCTCGGATCGTCGATCGCGGGATTCGTGTTCGCCATGCAGACGATGCTCGTGTAACCCCCCGCGGCGGCCGCGGCCGATCCGGTCTCGATCGTTTCCCTCTCCTCGTATCCCGGCTCTCGCAGGTGCGCGTGGAGATCGACGAATCCGGGCGCGAGAACGAAGCGCTCGGCGTCGAGAACGGGAAGATCCGTTTCGACGCTCTTCTGCCAGACGATCTCGGTGATCCTCCCCTTCTGCACGCACACCGAGCCGACGCGGAGCCGCTCTGCCTCGGGGTCGGCGATTTTCGCGCCCGCGATCCAGAATTCCCGTTTGTCCTTCCAGTCGATCATTGAATCTCCTCTATGCAAAAGCCTGCCGCTATTCGGGCGTTCCCGAGTCGAAGCTCCCGCCCGCGACGAGGAAAAGAACCGCCATGCGCACGGCGACGCCGTTCGTCACCTGTTCGAGAATGACCGCGCGATCGCCGTCGGCGATCTCCTGGGCGATTTCGACTCCCCGGTTCATCGGGCCGGGATGCATGACGATGCAGTGCTCCGGGGCCGATGCGAGCACCTCCGGCGTCACCCCGAACACCTCGAAGTACTCGCGCATGCTCGGAAACAGCCGCGCCTTCTGGCGCTCGAGCTGGATTCTGAGGATGTTGATGGCGTCCGCTCCGGCGATCGCCTTGCGGATGTCGTACTCGATCGTCACGCCCCCCTCCCCGAGCCTCTCGATCTCGGCGGGCATCATCGTCGACGGCCCGCACACGGTGACCTTCGCGCCCACCTTCGTGAGCCCCCAGATGTTCGACCGGGCCACGCGGCTGTGCATGATGTCGCCGATGATCGTCACGTTCTTGCCGTCGAGCGCTCCGAGGTGCTGGCGCATCGTCATCATGTCGAGGAGCCCCTGCGTCGGATGTTCGTGCTGCCCGTCCCCCGCGTTGACGATGGAGGCGTCGAGAAAATTCGCGAGGAACCGATGGGCTCCCGACGAACCGTGTCGCATGACGACCATGTCGACCTTCATCGCGCGGATGTTCTCGACGGTGTCGCGGAGCGTCTCCCCCTTCGAAACGGACGAGCCGGTCTTCGAGAAGCTCACCGTATCGGCGCTCAGACGCTTCTCGGCGAGCTCGAAGCTGATCCGCGTCCGCGTGCTGTTCTCGTAGAAGACGTTCGCGATCGTCTTCCCCCGGAGCGCGGGAACCTTCTTGATCGGCCGCTCGGAGATCTCCTTGAATGTATCGGCCGTATCGAGGATCGTCGTGATTTCCTCGGCGGCGAGGTCCTCGAGACCGAGAAGGTGTTTTCTGTTAAACGGCACGGTGTGCTTCCCCCTTCCTGAAACTTGCGCCGGCCGGGTCTGGGGAAACGGGACTCCTGAGGACGTCCCGCCTCCCCGCTTCCCGGAAAAACGGGCCGCTATTTCTTCTTTCCGCAGCCCTTTTTCGTCTTCTTCGCCTTCGGTGCGCACACGGCTTTCTTGGCGATTTTCTTTTTCGCTTTCGCGGGCATGTCAACTCCTTTCCGTTCGAGTGGCACTTGTTCCTTCTCCTCCACTACCTCCCCCAGCACTACCTGCTCCTCACCGTCGATTTCCGTGAGAAGCACTTCGACCGTTTCGTTCGGCGAGGTTGGAACGTTCTTGCCGACAAAGTCGGCGCGAATCGGAAACTCGCGGTGTCCGCGGTCGACGAGCACGGCGAGCTGGATCGCGCTCGGCCGCCCGAAGTCAATGAGCTCGTCGAGGGCGGCGCGCACCGTCCTCCCCGTGAAGAGCACGTCGTCGACGAGGATGATGACGCGGCCGGTGATGTCGTTCTTGATCGCCGTTTCGCCGACGATGGGAACCTGGCTGATCATCTGCAGGTCGTCACGGTAAAGCGTGATGTCGATCGCTCCGACGGGAACGCGCACTCCCTCGAATTGCTCTATGGCGACGACGAGGCGTTCCGCGAGAGGCACGCCGCGCTTCTGGATGCCGACGAGGATCAGGTTCTCGACCCCCTTGTTCCGCTCCACGATCTCGTGCGCGATGCGCATGATCGTGCGGTGGATCTGCAGGGCGTCCATGACGACCGATTTTCTCTGGATCTTCAACGATGAACCTCCTCGTTGCGACGGGGGCGGGCGAAAAAAATCCACCCGGCCGGAGAGGATAGGTGGGAATTCACTGGTCTTCCTTTCCTGGCCTCCCGGGCCAGATTAAAAGGCCGTACGATGTGAGAATCGTAGCGGAGGCCCGAAAGGAGTGCAAGGGTTTTTTCGGAAATAATGCGGGGTCGTCGCGGAACGAGCCGGAGAGCGCTCATCGGAGCGCGAGGAGCAGAATCGCGCAGCCCCCGACGAAGAGCCCGGCGACGCTCATCCCCCGCAGGCGCTCCTTCCAGATAATGAATCCGGCGAGCGTGGAGCCGACGATGACGGTGAGGTTGATGAAGGGGAACGCGATCGAGGCGGGAACGGTGCGAAGCGCGAGCAGCGTGAACACGGTGCTGAAGAGATTCGGAACG
>JBAZPL010000177.1:0-5408 GCA_041648155.1 Candidatus Krumholzibacteriia bacterium | reverse complement strand
GTCGGACTTTCGGTGGAATGGTTCGTTCGAACGCTCCTGACGGAAAGGAAGAAACGCTCATGAACCGAAAAAGACTCCTGATCGCGATCGCGGCGGTGGTCGTCGCCGCCGCGCTCATCACGGCGCTCGTCTCCTCGCGGCAATGGATCGCCCACCGGTCGTACCTGCGAGCCGGCGCAGGTCTTGCCGCGCGGTTCAACCCCACCCAGGAAAAGAAGTATGGGAACGATCTGCGCTACACGCTCGACAAGTTCTGGGAATTCTACGAGAAGGGGCTCGTCTCGCAGAACGATCTCAACGACGTCATGGAGAAGACAAAATCGCTCCGCGCGAAGAAGGACCTCGCCGATATGGATATTTTCGATTATATCGGGTACGTGAGCGGACTCTACACGGAAGCGATGCGGAGACGTCAGAGCGAAATGTTCCCCGAATGAAGGATGAACCGGTCGGTGAGCTCGCGCTCGACGTCGCGGAAATTCTCGAACGGGATGTGCTCGATCCCCTGCGCGCGGCAGTGATCGAGAAGTTCCCCCTTCGAGAGAACGACGTCGGCGTGCTCGGCGGGACAGCGATCGCTGTATCCGTTTCCGATGTATACCGTCGTGAATCCTTCGCGTTTCAGCTTCTCGAGATGGAACCGCTTGCAATTCCCGCAGCGCGTGCACTCCATCAGGTTGTAGTAGGGGAATTCAATGGCGCTCAGAGCTCCGTCAGCCACGACGAGATGGTTCGCCGTGAACTCGAGGTATCCGAGGCCGAATCGCATGAGGAGCCGCTCGACGTAGTAATCGAGGCCGTCGCTCGTGATGAGTATGCTGCTCGAACGGCGCTCGCAGAAATCGACGAAATCCTTGAAATAGGGATCGAGCCCCTCGTTGCCGATAAAGGTATCGAGATCTTCCTGATCGGCGCGCACAAGGGCGAACTCGCTCTCGAGACATTCGCGCGAGCTGATGAGGCCGAGCCGCCACTGCTGGAGGATCTCGAGCCGGCGCGCGCGGTCGGGGATGAACGTGCCGAAGAAATGGTGGCCGACGTCCCGCCGCGAGATCGTGCCGTCGAAGTCGCTTATGAGGGCGACCTTTTTCACTTCTTCGGAGCCTCCGTCATCTTCTTCGCAGCCTCCGCCGTCTTCGTCTGCTCGCTCACGTACTCAAACATCTGCTTGAGCGTCGGCGCGGCGCGGAACATCGCCAGCACCTTGTTCACCTCTTCGTCCTTCCCGAGCGTCGCGAGGTACGCTCCCTTGGTTCCCATCAGCTTGCGGAACACCTCGCGCTTGATTGCGAGCTTCATGTAATCGACGTTTTCCGGCGCCGTCCAGGCCGAATCCGCGGCCGTGAACTTGCTCTCGGCGCAGTACGCGCGGAAATCGGCGATCACGGCGTCGCCGACCTCGATCTTCTCGGTAACCTTGTGCTGCGCCGCGTAATGCACGGCGAAGTTGAAGAAAATGCCGCGCCGCTCGAGATCGACCTCGAAATCGTTAAGATTCGGGAGCGTGATCGTCCAGTCGGGGGTGATCCCTCCGCCCCCGTACACGACCCGACCGCCCGACGTATGGAATTCCTGACGAGGCTCTTCGGCCTTCTTCTCCTCGACGGGCGGCGGCGCGTCCTCGAACGCGAGCCCCTCCTCGTCGCGCGGACGATCCTTATGGATGCAGCGGCCGCTCGGAGTGAAGTACTTCGCCGTCGTGAGCTTCAGGGCGTCCTTGCCGATCATGAATACGGTCTGGACGGAGCCCTTGCCGAATGACGTCTGGCCGGCGACGACCGCGCGGTCCCAGTCCTGGAGCGCGCCGGCGACGATCTCGGCCGCGGATGCGCTATACTCGTTGACGAGAACGACGATGGGAACCTGGTCGTGCACCTTCGTCGAGCGCGAATAGTATTTCACGTTGTGGCTCGGAACGCGGCTCTCGGTGTAGACGAGCAGTTTGTCCTTCTCGAGGAAAAGCTCCGAAACCTCCCGCGCCGATTCGAGGAGACCGCCGGGGTTGCTCCTCAGATCGATGATGAGTCCCTTGACCTTCCGGCTTTCGAGATCCCGGATGATCGCGTCGAGCTCGCTCGCCGTCCGCTCGGCGAATCGCGCGAGGCGGATGTACCCGATCCCGTCGAGGTCGGTCGAATAGGTGATGCTCGGCACGCGGATGATCTCGCGCGTGATCGTGTAATGAAGCGAATCGGAGAGTCCTTCCCTCGTAATGGTGAGGACGACCTGCGTCCCTTCGCGTCCGCGGAGCTTCGTGACCGCCTGCTCCGTCTTCCAGTCCTTCGTCGAAACGCCCTCGATCTCGACGATCTTGTCTCCCCCCTGGATTCCGAGACGGTACGCGGGGGTGTCATCGAGGGTCGAGACGACCGTGGGATATCCGGCGATCTGGCCGAGCGTGATCCCGAGCCCGCCGAACTCCCCCTTCGTGTCGATCATCAGGTTCTGGTATTCGTAGCTGTCCATGTAAACCGTATGCTCGTCGAGCTGCTCGAGCATGCCGTCGATCGCGGCCTTGATCAATTTTTCCGCGTCGATCTCGTCGACATAGTAATTGAGGACCCTGTCGAGCACCGCGCCGAACTGCTCGAGATTCTGGTAGACGGTCTCCCGCTGTTTCTCCTCGCGATCTCCCGCCATGACGAAGATCGCCACGGCGACGACGATGCAGAGAAGCAGAAGGCCGATGATCGCTCTTTTGTTCAATTTCAAAACCTAACCTCCGCGGTCATTACTTCCGGTAGAAATCAGAGAGACGCAAGCTCCAACTCCTCCCGCCGATGTATCAAGAACAGTGCCACGACAGGAGCGGGCGAAATCCGTTCTCGGTTCCGGCCATAATATAACAGCCCGGTTTACGGAATCAAAAGCATAATGGTCAGCTGGTTAGTCTTACGTCGAAGAGCCCTTCGAGGTTCCCGAGAATCGTCCGGATAACCTCATCGAGCGGAAGTGAGGCATCGATCACGACTATCCGCTTCTTCTCGCGTTCCGCAAGCCGGAGGTACCCTTCGCGGACCCTCTCGTGGAAACCCGCGTCCTCGCGTTCGAGGCGGTCCCTTGCCGCTGTGCCTTCCGCCTCGCGGCGGACCGGGCCGCGTCCGAGCCCCTCCGCCACGGCGAGGTCGAGGAGAAAGGTCCGGTCGGGAACGGTGGTTCCGACCGCCGCGGCGTTCAGCTCGCGGACGAGCTGCTCGCCGAGCCCGCGCGCCCATCCCTGGTACGCGACCGACGCGTCGAGGTAGCGGTCGCAAACGACCGATTTCCCCGCGGCGAGGGCCGGTCGTATCACCTCGGATACGAGCTGCGCCCGGCTCGCGAGGTAGAGGAACAGCTCCGCCCTCGGATCCATCTCCGTGCGCTCGGGATCGAGGAGCAGGACGCGAATCGCCTCCGAAACCGCCGTTCCTCCCGGCTCCCGCGCATGCGTCACGCGGACCCCCGCGCTCTCGAGCAACCGGCGGACCTCTTTCGAGACGACCGTCTTCCCCGATCCCTCGATCCCTTCAAACGTGATGAAGCGCGATTTCAAACGTCCCTCCGCGCGCGGCACGACAACACCGGCGAGCTCATACGCACGCGCCTTTTCCCGAGGTTACCCGGTCGACGTGAACGATCCGCTGGATGGTGGTGATGAGGGTGAGGACCGCGAGAATCGCGATCACGACGAAGAGCACGGTTTTTCCGAACAGGAGTCCGAGCACAAGAAGGGCGACTCGCTCGGGCCGTTCGAGCAGGCCGACGCGGCAGTCGATCCCGAGACCCTCGGCCCGGGCCCGCGTGTAGCTCGTCAGAAACGATCCGGCGAGCGCCGCGATGACGAGCGGCACGGCGAACCGGCTGCTTCCTTCCCGCGAGACGTAGTAAACGATGAGCGCGCCGAAATAGGCGAGCTCGGCGACACGATCGATCGTCGAATCGATGAAAGCGCCGAAAACGCTCTCCTTCCCGGAGCGTCGCGCGAGCGATCCGTCGAGCGTGTCGCAGACGCCCGAAACGATGAGAAGCACGCCACCCGCGACGAGCTCTCCCCGGACGATCGCCAGCGCGCCCGCGAAGCTCAGGATGAGCCCCGTGATCGTGACCCCGAGGGGAGGAACGCCGGCTTTGAGGAGGAGGCTCACGCACGGATCGAGGAGCCGTCGCAATCTGTTTTTTATCGTCGCCCTGTCGTTCATGGCTCGTTTTGATCCTCTCGAAACGGTCGCGGTATTATGAAACGCCCCGCGGGGCGTGTCAATCAGTTCGGTTCGGGCCGTTACCATCCTCCGGCCGCCCGCGGGTGGCGCGGCGCCTTCCGAGACCCCGCACAAGGACCGTCAGCTCGCCGCGCGGCGGCGTCGCTTCGAACCGCGCGAAAAGCTCCGCCGCCGTTCCCCGCAGCACCTCTTCGTGCAGCTTCGTGAGCTCACGGGCGACGACGACCTCGCGCTCACCCAGGATTCGCGAGAATGCCTCGAGCGTCTTGAGGAGGCGGTGGGGACTCTCGTAGAAAATGCACGTGTAGGGATTCTCGGCGGCTTCGCGGATCAAGCCGTCGCGCTCCCCCGTCTTTCGCGGAATGTAGCCGTAAAAGGTAAAACGATCCGGGGGGAGCCCCGAGAGCACGAGCGCCGTCGTCACCGCGCATGCGCCGGGGATCGCGGTGACGGCGATCCCTTCCGCGGCGAGCCGGCGAATGAGCAGAAACCCCGGATCGGATATGAGAGGGGTGCCCGCGTCCGCGACGAGGGCGAAGCGCTTTCCCTCCTTGAGCTCGCCGATGATCAGGGGAGTCATCCGTTCCTGGTTGTAGTCGTGATACGAGCGGACCTGCGCGCGAATGCCGAGCCGGTCGAGGAGAACGCGCGCCTTCCTCGTATCCTCAGCCAGCACGACATCGACCGAGCGGAGCGTCTCGGCCGCGCGCGCGGAAAGATCCTCGAGGTTCCCGATAGGGGTGCTGACGAGATAGAACGAAAACAGTCTCATGGGCGGTTCGACCCTTCGCGCGGCGGCCGGCGCCTCACGCCGCGAGGATCCCGGGCAGGAGATGCTCGAGCCGCTCCATGTCTCCCGCGCCGAAATCGAGATGCGTTACCATGCGCATGAAGCGCTCTCCGAACGGAAGCGCGAGGATCCCCGCTTTTTTCAGGGCCCCGTCGAGCCCCGAGACTCCGGCGCCGGCCTCGGCCGGTTCGAAGATGATGATATTCGTTTCGACGGGGAAAACGAGCCGGTACCGTCCGGACGCTTCCACGATTCGTCCGATCCGCGCGGCCCTCTCATGATCTTCCGCGAGACGCGCCACGTTGCGATCGAGCGCGTAGAGACACGCGGCTGCGAGGATCCCGACTTGCCGCATTCCTCCGCCGAGCCGTTTTCTCCACACACGGGCTTTCGCGATCGTGGCGGCATCGGAAACGAGA
>JBAZPL010000176.1:0-5469 GCA_041648155.1 Candidatus Krumholzibacteriia bacterium | reverse complement strand
ATTCCAGCGATCCCATGCCCCAGTACTTCGAGGCGTCGCGAAGCTCGACCGTGTCGTCGTCGATGAAGAGATAGACCGGCTTCGGGGAAATGCCGGACATTATCACCGTATCGTAGCCGGCGAACTTGAGGGCCGGGCCTAGATGGCCGCCCATGTTGGAATCGCCGTGGCCATTGGTCATGGGGGAGATCGAGCCGAACTCGATCTTGGCGCCCGCCGGGATGAAGCAGCCGCTCATGACCCCGGCGGTCATGATGAAGAGATTCTCCGGACCGAACGGATCGGCGTCGCGGGGGACCTCGTCGTAGAGAATTTTGGCGACCACGCCGCGTCCTCCGAACCATTCGCGCATCAGCTTCTTGTCGGTGGGTTGTCTCTTGATCCGGCCGGTCGTGAGGTCGATGCGCAGCGTCGTGCCGGCCAGTCCCCCGGAGCTCTTCGAGCGCTTTGCGCCCTCTGCGCCCTTTGCGCCTTTCGCGCCCTTTGCCATCACGAGCTCTCCTTTGCCGGTTGGATGAACATGGTGATCGCGCCGGTGTTGCAGAGATCGGTGCATTTGAAGCAGCTGTCGCAGATGATGACGTGATCGAGGTCGCGATGCTGGAATATCACGCCTGGTTTACATGCCGGGATGCAGGCGCCGCAATTGGTGCATTTCTCGAAGTCCACGAGATAGGCGCCGTCGTCGCGGCGGGAGATCGCGCCCTCGGGGCACACCTCCATGCACTTGCCGCACTGCACGCAGACCTTCGGCTTGTACACCCCCGGCTGCGGGAAATGCGCCTCGATTCTCAATGCTGCCTTCTTGGGATTCGTTTCGTGATAATGGGCGATAGCGCAGATTTGCAGGCACAGGCGGCACCCGCTGCACTTGCCCTTCGCTATCTTGATTCTCTTTCGTTCCATCATTCCCTCGAACGCGCGCGAGCCCTGCATCCGCGGCTCACGCCGGCTTGCACACCGGGACAAGGGGCCGGATGGCGTTACCGAGATAATACCCGAGATGTATCGTCACGATCGAGATGAGCGACGCGGAGACCGCGGAGGTGAGCAGGTACGAACGAACTCCCGCCCAACCGTCCGCGCCCCAACTTCCCTCGCGCAGAACGAACGCAGCCAGAATCGCGAAGGCCGCATACGACACGTAGACGATGACCGGCGCGGCCAGGGTCCTCTGCAGCAGGCTGGAATCGAGGCGTCCCTTGAATGTCGAGTAGGCGATATCGAAAACGACCCCGTTGATCATCACCGCAGCGACCGTGCAGGGATAGAAATTGCTGGAGGCGGCCTTGAACAGGCTCGCGATCAGCGCCATGATGGCGACCGAGCCGGGGAAATGGGCCACCCGCTTGGAGGCGTAAAGGATAATGATGCCGAATCCATAGAGGATGGCTGATTTGTGCTCTATGCCGGCGGCGCGCAAGCCGTCCCGTCCGAACAGCTCCAGCGCGCCGAACACCGCCCCGAAAAACAGCACGAGAAGGAGCTTTTCGTACCACCTCAAGCCTTGCCGCGGCGCCTGAGCGCCCGTGTCTATACTGTCCTGCACTCGCCACCTCCGAAAAGCGACCGTCAGATCTCACGCCAATTTTCCCAATAATAGCACAATCTCCCTTTGGGTAAACAAAAAATAAGCTATGTCTTACGGGGAAATCGGCCAGCCCGGCGGGATCGTCTCAGCGCCGCCCCTCCTCCACCGCGAGCGATTCGCTCTGTTGTTTTTCTATTGACAACCACTTCTGTTTATTTAAAAATAGGTCATATTCTTTAATAGTGGGCGGCGCTATTAAACTCGCTTTGATAAGGAGCCACGGGAAATGAAGCGCGGCACGACAGGCCGGCATGAAATAACAAGCGTCGGAGGCGAACGGATTCGGGCCTTTGTGCCCCTGCCGTTGCCCCCGGCGCCTCCCCTTGCTCTCGATGGAGCGCTCCACGCCAAACTCGAGGAGGCGCTTCTCGCTCTCGGAAGGCTCGACGGTCTCTCCACTCTCCTGCCGGACACGTCGCTCTTTCTCTACTCATATGTGCGGAAAGAGGCGGTTCTTTCGTCGCAGATCGAGGGCACGCAATCGTCGCTCTCCGATCTCCTCCTCTACGAAATGCGAGGCGCCCCGGGTGTTCCGATGGACGACGTTATTGAAGCGTCGAACTACGTGGCCGCGATGGAGCACGGCCTCGCACGGCTCAGGGGGGGCTTTCCGCTCAGCAACCGTCTCATTCGCGAAATTCACGAGAAGCTGCTCGCTCGAGGGCGGGGAAGCGATAAGGAGCCGGGGAGCTTTCGGCGGAGCCAGAACTGGATCGGCGGAACGAGGCCGGGGAACGCCCTCTTCGTCCCGCCGCCGCCGAACGCTGTGGCGTCCTCCATGTCGGAGCTCGAGAAGTTTCTCCATCGACGGAAAGAGCCGCTTCCGATTCTGATTCGCGCGGGGCTCGCGCACGCGCAATTCGAGACGATTCACCCGTTCCTCGACGGGAACGGCCGCGTCGGGCGCCTCCTCATTACGCTGTTCCTGTGCCACGCGGGCGTTCTCAAGGAGCCGATGCTCTACCTCAGTCTCCATTTCAAGAAGGAGAGGAGAAAGTATTACCGCCTCCTGAGCGACGTCCGCACGAAAGGGGATTGGGAGGCCTGGCTTTCATTCTTCCTGGAGGGGGTTCGCCTGACGGCGGATGGCGCGGTATCGACTGCCCGGCGTCTCACGGATCTCTTTGCCGAGGATGAGGAGCGCATTCGGAAACGCGGCCGCGCCGCCGGTTCGGCCGTGCTCATTCATCAGGTTCTCAAGATGCGGCCCATCATCTCTCTTCATGAGGCGGGCACGAGGGCGGGAATATCGTTTCCCACGGCATCGACGGGGATGAAGCTCCTCGAAGAGCTCGGTATCGCGCGGGAGCTCACCGGGAAGAAACGCGATCGGCTGTTCTCATACGCGCGCTACATCGAGATCCTGAGCGAAGGGACGGAACCTCTATGACAAAAAGCAAACCAGAGAGAATATCGCTTCCCCCCGACCTCCTGACGCGGCTCTACGGCGCCGCCCGCGCCTTCAGAGAGATCGAATGTTGGCGTTGGATGTGGGACTCGGATCTCTTCGGCGTTCAAAATCCGGTCGACGGAGAAATATCGTACTGCTGCATCATGGGACGAAACGGCGAACACTTCGCCATCTCCGCTTATACGGGAACGGAAGGGCTGGAAAGCTATTACCGGATTGCCGATTCCGAAACGCACTTCGAACGATACGAAAGCTATTTCTCGCAAATATGCCTGGCGGTGTCTTTCGAGGACAGGGAGATACTCAACCCGGAGGATGTGCGGATGCTGCGGCAGACGGGATACACGGCGCGGGGTCCGCACGTCTGGCCCCAGATCAGGAGCCACGGCCCCGGACTCGAGCCATGGTACGTAAATGCCGAAGAGGCGGCGTCGCTGATCCACATTCTCGAGCAGGCGATACAGGTTGCGCTCCGCTTCAAGGAGAATCCCGATTTGCTCGATTCACCGGGCGGCGAGGAGTATCTGGTGAGAATTCCCGAGGAGGGCCCGAACGGTCTGGAGTGGAGGGACGGATGGGTGCTGCCGCCGGTCGCGGATGAACCTCCCGATATCGCCGCGCCGCTCGATGAAGTGCGAATGGCCAGGATCAAGAAAACGATTCCCAGGTCATCGAATGTCTGGGAAATGGGCTGTTTCTACGCGCCGGGCCGCGTCGTCGGGGAAGGCGTGAGGCCGTATTTTCCCCGCATGACGCTGTTCGTCGATCACGAATCCGGCCTCGTGCTCTTCGCACATTCCTCCGAGCCGGGCCGCTTCCCGGAGCAGTTCCCGGCGCACATCATGGGATCGATCGAGAAGACCCGCATGATACCGGCCACGATGCTGACGGGCGAAATAGAGACATTGCGAATGCTCGCTCCGATCGCCTCGGCGCTCGGATTCGAAGCGGAGCTCTCCGACGATCTGCCCTGCTTGACGGAAGCGATCGAGAGCATGTTCGAGTATTTCACCCGGCCGGGGGCACCGGGTGCAGACGGCTTTCCGCCCGCCGCCGCACCGAAGCGCGGGCGCAGTCGAAAAACTCCCCGCCGGCGCTGAAAAGATGGCCGCCGAGGGTGCGAGACGGCACGGTCGCAGAGCCTGAATGTATCACCGCTTGGCCTTCTTTGGTTTCGGGAGTTTCTTTACTGCGTTCTCAAAATCCTTTTCCACCTGTGACACTTCCACAAGCTGTCGCCGCCGGTATTTCTCATACTCAAGCTCCGCCTTGCGAATTGCGTCCTCATGCGACACCGTCCCGGGGTGCGCGAGAATCTCCCGATCGCTCAGGCGATGCGATTGAGGACATCGAGCTCTTCCGGCATCAGGTAGTTCTTGGCCACAACCGCTTCATCCCGGATGGGTTTCGGGCCGATCCAATTCGTCATGCCCATGTTCTGCTTCGAGGCATCGGCGCGGCGGTGGATGATCTCGGCAGCGGTCTGCCCGTGCGCCGCCCAGTGCATCTTGTTCTGCACCGTGGCAAAGAAGAGCTCCGACACCTCAGAGCGCGGATCGTAGTCGATGCTCGTCGCATAGATGTCCAGCACCTTGCGCCAGAAGATCTTTTCCGAAGACCGGATATCGCGGATGCGCGCCAGCAGCTCGTCGAAGTAACCGCCGCCGCCGACCTGCTTGAGCCGTTCGTCATCGAGCGCAAAACCCTTGATGATATAGTCGCGAAGCCTTTGGGTCGCCCAGATGCGGAACTGCGTGCCCCGGTGAGATTTGACCCGGTAGCCCACGGAGATTATGACGTCGAGGTTATAGTATTCGATCTCTCGAGTAACCGTTCGAACACCCTCCGTTTGAACTGTTGCAAATTTTGCAACAGTTGCCTCCAACCTGAGTTCTCCCTCTTCGAAGATATTCTTGATGTGCTTTGAAATAACAGACTTATCACGCTGAAAAAGCTCCACAAGCTGGCCAAGCGACAGCCATGCCGTTTCACCCGAAAATCGCACCTGCAGGCGGCTCTTGCCGTCATCGGTTTGATAGAAAATGACCTCAGAATGGTTCTGATGTTCGCCCTTCATGCTTCCTCCTCCACCGCATCAAATCGAAAGAGTTACCTTCAGCCCTTCATCCATTTCAAGCAGATGCTTGTGTGAAAGCTGCCCCACTTTCTCGACCAGACACCTCTTGTCGAGGGTGAGCAACCGGGAAACGTCGATCACCGCGTCCTTGGGCAATTTGCTGTCGCGCCGTTTCAAGTAAATATTGCCCGGTGCCTCGGCCAAGCGCAGATTCGACGAAATCGCGGCCACGACGATCGTCGATATTTCGCTTCTGTTGAACGCATCGGATTGGACGATGACCACCGGCCGACGATATCCTGGTTCCGAACCCCGAGGGACCGGCAAGCTCGCCCACCAGATCTCGCCGCGGAGCACTACCACTCCTCCCGGGCAATCGATGCTCCCTGA
>JBAZPL010000175.1:0-5479 GCA_041648155.1 Candidatus Krumholzibacteriia bacterium | reverse complement strand
TATCGAAGCCGGGTGCACGATCTCCTTCGTAACCGCAACTGAAGGCGCTCGACGATGTCCTATCTTGTTCTCGCGCGAAAGTGGAGACCGCAGACCTTCTCGGAAGTCGTCGGCCAGGAGCACATCACCGAGACGCTCAAGAAGGCCGTCGAGAAGGACAGGGTCGCCCACGCGTACCTCTTCGCGGGTCCGCGGGGATGCGGAAAGACGACGACGGCGCGTCTCCTCGCCAAGATCATCAACTGCGAAAAACCCGCGGGAGCCGAGCCGTGCAACAAGTGCTCCTCGTGCGAGGCGATCACCACGGGACGCCACCTCGACGTCATGGAGATCGACGGCGCCTCTAACCGCGGCATCGACGAGATCCGCGACCTGCGGGAGAAGATAAGCTACGCGCCGTCGCAGGGACGCTCGAAGATATACATCATCGACGAAGTGCACATGCTTACGCCGCAGGCGTTCAACGCGCTCCTCAAGACGCTCGAGGAGCCCCCCGTCCACGTGTACCTCATCTTCGCGACCACCGAGCCGCACAAGGTTCCCGCGACGATTCTCTCGCGCTGCCAGCGATTCAATTTCAAGAGGCTGGAGCTCAAGGAAATCTCCTCGCAGCTCGAGAAGATCTGCACCCTCGAGAAGGTGAAATTCGAGGGGGAGGCGCTCACGCTGATAGCCCGGCGCGCCGAGGGGAGCATGCGCGACGGGCAGAGCCTTCTCGATCAGTGCCTCGCCGCGAGCGAGGGCGCGGTCGATCTCGCTCTCGTGCGCCGCGTGCTCGGCCTCGTCGATTCGCAGCTCGTCATCGATCTCCTCAGGGCCATCGGCGAACGCAACCGGAAGGGAACGCTCGCCATTGTCGATCGCGCGGTCGACTCGGGGCTCGATCTCGAGGAGCTCTTCCTCGCCTATGTCGAGGGGCTCCGAAATCTTCTCGTTCTGAGCGTCGAGGGAGGCGAGTCCGCGGATTTCCTGGACCTCTCGCAGGGAGAGATCGGCGAATTCTCAGGCATAGGAAAGGCTTTCAAGACTGAGGATCTGCTCTACCTGTTCCGCGCCGCCGCGAGGGTTTATCGCGAGCTCAAGGCCTCGGGCCAGCCGCGCTACGTGCTCGAGGCGGCTCTCGTGGAAGCGGCCTCGTGGGAATCCGCCGTCGAGATCTCGGAGCTTATCCGGCGCCTCGATTCCACGGGGGGCCCGGCCGTCCCCGGAGGATCCGCGCGCGAGCGAAAGCCCGATGCGGGGCCGCCCCGGCCGCAGCGTCTCGAACCGGATGCCGGCGAAACGGGCAATGGCCAGGCGAGCATGGACGCGGCGCACTCGGCGGTCGTCGAAAGGGATGCCGCCCCGGCGCCCTCCGGCGCCTTCGCGCGTCTCGATACTTTTGCGGCGCCGGTCCCGCGCACGGCCGAGGAGGATTTGATCCTTCGCGATCTCGGCGGGAAGGAGGCCTGGGAGCGTTTTCTCTCGCAGATACGGGAGACCAAGCTCACCCTCGGTATCTGGCTCATGTCGGCGCGGGTCGAGAGATTCTCGGAGAACAAGCTCAGCCTGTCTTTCAGCCCCCAGAACCGCTTCGCCCGGGAGATGGTGCTCGAGGCGAAAAACAGGCGCTTCATCGAATACCACGCCGAGAAATTCTTCGGCAGGATGATCATAATTGAGGGGTCGGAACATTTCGAATCCTCCGCGGATCGAGAGAAGTCCGCCGCCGAGGCGCCGAAGACTGGGGCGCCGAAGACCCCGAAGTCGCGCCCGGCCGATCCGGCGCTCGAGACTCTCGCGGGGGATGCCCCCGTCATCAAGCGCCTGATCGAGGAATTCGACGGGGAACTTTTCAAGGACAAGAGCTAGAACTGGAGGCATTGGGGAATGAAGGATATGGGAAAGCTTCTCAAGCAGGCGCAGATGATGCAGGAGCGACTAGCTGAAATGCAGGCACGCCTTGCCGAGAAAACGGTCGAAGCCTCTTCCGGCGGCGGCATGGTGACGGCGGTCATGAATGGCAAGCACGAGGTCGTTTCGCTCAAAATCGACCCCGAAGTCGTAAACCCCTCGGACATAGAGATGCTCGAGGACCTCATCATCGCGGCGCTCAACGAAGCGCGCACCCGAGTGGATGAGATGATACGCAACGAGATGAGTGCGCTTACCGGCGGCCTCCCCATTCCCGGGCTTTTCTGATCCCGGCCGTCGAAGCGTCTTTTTCCCCATAACCGGTAACTTTTTTGTCTGTGTCCATTTACAGGCAAGGTTTTTGCTAAAAAGGAGATAAGGAATGATTTACGGCCTACCGCTCCTTCAGGCGCTGATCGATCATTTCAAAAAGCTGCCGGGAGTGGGCGAAAAAACGGCGCGGAGACTGGCTTTTTCGATACTGGATATGGACGCCGGGGAGGTGCGGCAATTTGCCGAAACGCTCTTGCAGGTTAAACAGAGAATCGGATTTTGCACGAGATGCGGAAACCTCGCGGAAGCCGAGCTCTGCGGCATCTGCACCGACGAACGGCGCGCCGGCGCGATCCTATGCGTCGTTGAACGGGCGTCCGACCTTTTTGTTCTCGAAGGCTCCGGTCAATATCGGGGCCGCTATCACGTACTGCACGGGGTCCTTTCACCCCTTGATGGCGTGGGACCGGAAGATTTGAACCTGGAGCGGCTCGAGCGCCGGGTGCAGGAGGAAGGCATTCAGGAGGTAATCGTCGCGACGAACCCGAGCATCGAGGGTGATACGACGTCGCTCTATATTGCGAATATTCTGAGGAAGTACGGCGTAAAGGTGACGCGGCCCGCGAGGGGCCTTCCGATCGGGGGCACCCTCGAGTTCGCCGACCGCGGAACCATCACCAAGGCCCTGGAGGGCCGCGAGCAGATCTGACCGGGGTCTTTAAAAAAGCGAGTGCTCACATGGTCAGAACAAACTTCAAGGTATTCGAAGAGGATTACTGGGCGATCAATACGATCCTCCAGGAGCTCCTCAAGAACTCGAACTCCTCGAGCGTGCTCCTCCTCGACAAGACGGGGCAGCTCATCTCGAGCCTCGGGGACCCGCCGCAGTTCGACCTGCACAGCTTCGCCTCGCTCTGCGCGGCTGATTTCGAGGCGAACGCGCAGCTCGCCGTGCTCATCGGCGAGAAGGATTTCTCGACGCTCTATCATCAGGGATCGAACGAGAGCATGTATCTGGCCCGCGTCGAGAGCAACATCATCCTCGTGATACTCTTCGACAAACGGACGACGCTGGGTCTCGTGCGCCTGCGCGCGAAGAAGGCGCTCGACAACCTCTCGACGGTGATCCGCCGCCTGTACGGGAAGCTTGAGTACGAAAACGAGGAGAACACCGAGTTCAACGAGGAGTTCGTGCAGCAGGCCGAAGTGGAAATCGACAGTCTATTCACCGACTAACGGAGGCTTCCGTTGTCTCTGATCAATTATTCGTCCCGCGAGATCAACGTCAAGATCGTCTATTACGGTCCCGGACTGTGCGGGAAGACGACCAACATACAGTACATCTACGACAAGGTGACGCCCGAAACGAAGGGCAAGCTCATCACGCTCGCGACCGAGATGGATCGCACGCTGTTCTTCGACTTTCTCCCGCTCGAGCTCGGCAAGGTAAAGGGTTTCAGGACGCGCTTCCATCTCTACACGGTGCCCGGCCAGATCTACTACGACGCGAGCCGGAAGCTCATTCTCCGCGGCGTGGACGGGATCATCTTCGTCGCGGATTCGCAGCGGAGCCGATATGACGCGAACATCGAGAGTCTCTACAACCTGCACGAGAACCTCGGCGAATACCAGATCAAGCTCGATGACGTCCCCTACGCGATCCAGTACAACAAGCGCGACCTTCCCGACGTCATCTCCGTCAAGGAGCTCGAGGAAGAGCTCAACCCGAAGCACTATCCCGCCTTCGAGGCGGTCGCGGTGAAGGGCACGGGGGTCTTCGACACGCTGAAGGCGATCGCGAAGTCGGTGCTGAGGAACCTCTCCTAGAATCGTAACTCCCTGCAATTAACGGTACAGGCGCTCGACATTCCCGCTCCGAGCCCAGTCGCAGAGCTCCAATGGGCTCGTTCGCGGGAATGTCGAGCGCCATATGCGTCACCCGCTAACGGTGCCGGCGCCGACATTCCCGCCACCCGCTAATCAGGGTATCCTGAATGCCATTTCCCTTGCCCCGCGGGCCCCGGCGGCGTATCCTCGGCGGCGTGAAGCGATTCATTATCTCGACGTTCGCCTCGTTCTTCTATGCGGGGTATTTCCCGTTCGCGCCGGCGACGTTCGCGAGCCTCGTGTGGCTCGCCGTCTATCTCTTCGTGCCGGGGGGCGGGTGGCTCGTGCACCCGATCGTCGTAGTATGCACCGTTCCCGTCGCGGTCTACTTCGCTCATCAGGGCGAGAAGTTCTGGGGCACCGACGCCTCGCGAATCGTCATCGACGAGTTCGTCGGGATGCAGGTGACGCTCCTCGCGATCGAGCCCTCGCTCCTCATGGGTGGCATCGGATTCGTGCTCTTCAGGGTATTCGATATCGTGAAGCCGTTTCCCGCCGGGCGCGCGCAGCGGCTCCACGGAGGGCTCGGCGTGGTGACCGACGACGTCGCCGCGGGCGTTTACGGGCGGCTGATTCTTCTCGCGATTGCATACATAATTCACCGATGAACAGACGAATCGAGATCATAACGATCGGCGACGAGGTTCTCAGGGGGGAGACCCAGGAGAACAACGGCGTCTGGCTATCGCGCGCTCTCATTCACGCGGGCCTCGAGCCGTGGAAGATCACGGTGCTGCCGGACGAGATGGATATTCTCGTCGCCGAGTTCAAGGAGGCCGCGGGGCGAAGCGAGACGATCATCGTCACGGGCGGGCTCGGGCCGACGGTGGACGATCTCACGAAAGAGGCGTTGATCCGGGCGTTCGGATGCGCGGTGGAGCGCCGGGAGGGCGTCGTCGAGGGTATCGCCGCGTGGTTCAAGGAGCGCGGGAGAGAGATGCCGGCCGGATACCGGGATCAGGAGAGAGCGCCGGTCGGGGCGAAGATCATAGAGAATCCGGTGGGCCTGGCTATCGGCTTGCGCGTGCGTGGGGGCGAGGGTGTGAGTGCGGGTGGCGGCGAGTTCTTCCTCCTTCCCGGCGTGCCCGCAGAGATGCAGGCGATGTTCTCGGCGTCCGTGCTTCCCGCGCTCGGGGCGCCGGGGATCGATGCTGCGATTCGAATGCGCACGTTCGGGCTCATGGAGACGCAGGTGGAGGACGCGCTCCGCAAGGTCCTGCCCGAGGACGTTCTCAGGACGATTTCAATAATATCATCGCCGCGAGGTGTCGATTTCTACGTGCCGCGCGAGCCGGACGGCGTGCTGCACGCGTCGAACGCCGCCAGCGAGCTCGGGAGCTACGTCTTCGCCGAGGGGAACGAACGCCTCGAGGCCGTGGTCGTGGGGCTCCTTGTCGCGCGGCGTGCGACGATTGCGACGGCGGAG
>JBAZPL010000174.1:0-5489 GCA_041648155.1 Candidatus Krumholzibacteriia bacterium | reverse complement strand
CGGAAACAGGAGCGGACGATCCGATTCGGGCCATCCTTCAGGGTAGTGGCGGGGCTTTTGGGCCGAGCCCCCGGCGCGCTATCGGATTTTTCGCAAACCGGTTATCTCCGAAGAGGTTTCCAGAACATGCGCTTCGTCTCTTTCTCGCCCGGAACGGCAGACACCACGGTATCAGGAGGTGGAACGTCTATGCGCTCTTTGCTAATCTTTGTCCTCGCGATCGCCCTCGCTGTGTGCCTCTCCGCGAGCGCTTTCGCCGCCTCGGTTACCCTGCCGATCACCCAGGTTTGGCAGCACAAGGACACCAACATGCTGTGCGTTCCGGCGGCCGACGCCACGATTCACGCGTGGAACCACGCGATCGTCTGCATGCACTGCGGCACGTACTGCGCGCCTGCGGCATGCGCGATGTACGCGCTCCATTGGGGACGCGGCGTGCCCTTCACGAACCAGGATAACATCTACGATAACGCGAAGCTCTCCGGCGGGGAGATTCTCGGCAACGGAATGCTCGAGACGCACGGGCTCGGGATGTATGCCGGAACGCCGATGAAACAGCCCGAGATCCAGGCCGCCTTCAGCTACGCGGTGGGTATCTGGCCGTATCAATTCGGACCGCAGGGCACACAGAATCCCATGCTCACTCACCAGATGGTAATCAATCTGATCAGTCACAACAATCCGGTTCTTTGGGCGGACATGGGCACGTGGCCGAGCGACCAGACGACCGTTCCCGTGGAGCTGTACTACGACTCGGGGCACTGCAAGATCATCGCCGGCTACAACGACATGAACACACTCGATCCCGCGGACGACCAGTACCTGATCTACGATCCCTGGCCCAATTCGGGATCGCCTTACTGGAAGCTAGTGAACCAGGTCCTCGATCCGGTCGATATCTATCTGAGCGTCTGGGACGGCATCGGAACCAAGGCTGCCTCCTGGGGATCCATCAAGCAAATGTTTGGCAACTGATAGTCACGGCAGAGATGGAATCGACGAGCGGGCGGCCTTGAGCCGCCCGCTCCGTTTCAGCATGAAGGCGGCGGCGCGGGAGTTCTTGATGCAAGCGCCATGGAAACCTACTCCACTTTCCCCAGCGGCATGATGTAGAGCGGTTCCTCCGCCCTGGTCATTCCGACGGTCTTTTTGAGCCACAGATCGGTGAACGCGCCGACGGCGACAGTGCCGATCTTGAGGGCGTATGCCTGGAGGTACACGTTCTCCGCCGAATGCCCCAGGTCCATGCAGACGTATCGGTCGCGGCCGCGCCGGCCGTATTTCACCATCGACCGCTCATACACCGCCGAATAGACGATCGCCGCGGACGCGGTCTCGAACATGCCCTGGTTGAAGGCGGCCTCGCTCACTTCCTTGCGCCTGTCCCCTTCGACGACCCGCATGAGCTGGTGCTTCTCCGAATCGTACCAGTAGATGCCGGCCGGGAGCCCCGCCACGTTGAACGCGGCGAGGTAGAGATCGAGCGGATAGCGCCCCCCCGCGGACGGCGCGGTGCGAAGGCCTCCGCGAAGGAAGGCCGGCGCGTTCTCGCGGGTTTGCGTGATCCCGTAGGCTGCCCAGAGAAGCTGGGAAACGTCGGCGAGGGTGAGCGGCGCTTCGATGTAAGAGCGCATCGATCGGCGGTTTCTCAGGGCCGCCTCGACCGACACCGTCCCGTCGAAGCGCGGCGCGGGAAGCTCGATCACCGGCCCGTCCGGACGGGTTTCCGGAAATGCCTTCTCGATCATCTCCAGCTTCTGCTGAAGCGCATTCGTGACCGCCTGCCACCGGGCGTCGCTCCGAAGGGTCTCGAGATCGGGGTCCTGATTCAACTGGTCCTTTTCGAGAAACCCGGCGTCGATTGCCTTGAGAAGGTACGAATAGGCGAGGTCCGACTTGCCGAGACGGGCGCTCGCGCAGGCCGCGTTGTAGAAATCGCTGTAATTGAATTCGCCAGTCTTGAAGGCCTGCTCGTACAGGGTCAAGGCCTCTTCCCACTTCTGGGCCATGATCTTGGTCTCGGCCTCTCGCACGAGAGCGTCATAGCCCTGCGCCAGGGAAGCGGAAGCGATCCCAAGAACAAAAAGGGCCAAAACAACGGTACACATTCTCATCGCGGAACCTCCTGATTGCTATAAACCGACACCATCGCCTGAAGCATCTGCGGCCATCGGGTTGATCGCATGCCCCGGAAAGCCGCAATGCAGATTCACGTTCGACGTGCCGAACGTGAAGTCATCCCCCCAGACGACGCACTTGAGGCGCAATTGACGCCGGAGGGGCCAATACCCGGAACGCTGATTCGAAATGCTCTGCGACATGAGCCAGACGCCGCGGCTGATGCGCTGGACTTCGATCGCGTTCACCCCGGGATCGGGAATGTACCCGCGGTAGGTCCAATCGATGCTGCCCGAGGAATCCGCGGCCAAAGTCGATGACGTCGCATACTGAACGATCGTTCGAGGATGAGGCACGGAGACGCTGTCCTCCGGATCCTGCCAGTCGGTGAAGAGAAGATAGCGAGTGCCGCCATGCGACATGATGAAGGGATTCTCCGCCTGGCCGCCGGTTGTTTGCCCGCCGATGCCCGTTTCCAGTCGACGAGTCGCATTGATGAACCCCGCGCCGGTCCAGTCCTTGAGATTCGTCGAGTATGCGACCGTGACGACGCCGTACTGATTGAGACTCTTCGCCGTGGCGAACATGACCCAGCGTTGATTGATCGAGTCCCAGATAACGAACGGATCCCGACACTGCTGATTGTATGAACCGGACGGCCCTCCCCAGGTGGTCCAGCATTCGTTGCACTCGTAGATGCAGCCGTCCCCCGAGGTCCCGGGGCAATTGCCGGCCGGGCTGCGCGTCCAGGTCATGAGATCGGTCGATGTCGCGAGACCGGTCCGCTGTCTGGTCGCGGGGTTGCCCGCGGGGCCGTCGGTTCCCGTGTAGAATAGAAAATAAGTTTCCCCCCTCTTGACGATGTGCGGCGCCCAGAGACTATGCGAGTCCCAGCCGTTCGGATTCGGGCGAAGAGCGGCGCCGAGGTAGCGCAGGCTCTGGAGGTCGGTCGAAGTGTAATGCTCGATGTAGCTGCCGGAGCCGTGATCTTCGGTCTGGAAGAAGAGGTGGTACGCGCCGCTCCCGTCCCTGATCCAGGCGTGGTCGGCGATATCGTCGTCCTCGTCGTTGATCGTCGGGAAGTTTTCGTCGTAGGGATTTCCGTCGCCGTCATCGTCGTCGATCTTCGACTGCAGGAAGACCGGAGCGGCGCCCTCGTCGCAACAGATGCTTTCGGATGAATCCGCGGGCGCGTGATCGCACCCGGCGGCAAGAAGCAGGGAGAAGGCCGCCGCGGCCGCGACCAGAAACACTCTCAAAGGCGACATCCAACTATACATCAGACTGATTTTAGCACATCCCGGAGGAGGACGCGCAAAAGGTTGAAAGGCACGAGCATTTTGCTATACTGGGGCCGAATCGGGATCGGATAACCGAATACGGCCATAGCATGCCGAAGGCACAGGACGGACAGGAGCCGCCAGTGGAAAGAAAACCTCATTTCAGGGATGACGGCGTGCTGCACGCCACGATTAACGGGCACAGATTTCATCTCCGGCGCAAGGACCCGACGAAGGACAATTTCCTGTGGATCGACGGCAGGCAGCCGCCGATCGTTCTCGATCGAACGGCGGCGGAGTTCGTCTCGCATCTCATCGACGGCATGTGGCTCTATCAGCAGGGGGATGGAGACGAGTCGCAGTCGGTGATCGATTACGTTGTGGACAAGATGGCCGGGGAACATTCGAAGGGGCTCATCCCGTGGAGGGGAAAGGTCAAACGCGAGAGAATCCTCGCGGACCTGAACAAGCTCTATGGCACCTTGATGAGCGTGGCTGAAGGCACCTGCCCTGTGGATGCGGGGCTCGATCCGAAGGAGCTGAAATACGGGGATTGGATGGCGCCGGCGCGCATGGATCTCGCGGTCACCTATCGATGCAATCTGAAATGTCCGAAGTGCTACGTCGGCGATAGATCGATCGAACGGGAGCTGAGCGTGGCCGAGTGGGTCAAGGTATACGAGTGCCTGTGGCAGGCGGGCATTCCGCAGATCGTTTTCACGGGTGGAGAGCCGACGATGCGCGACGACATTGTGGATCTCGTGGGCCAGGCCGACGAGTTCGTCACCGGCCTCGTCACGAACGGCACGAACCTCTTGGATCTCGCGCAACCCTTGCTTGATGCGAGCCTCGACTACGCCCAAGTCACCGTCGAATCGTTCGATCCCAAGATACATGACCGGATAACGTGCGCCGACGGCTCTCACGCCAGGACGCTCGCGGGCATCAGAAAAGCGCTGAGCGTGGGGCTGCAGATTGTGACCAATACCACACTCACGAAAACCAACGCCGCTTCTTTCGGCGAAACCGTCGAGTGGCTGCACGGCCTGGGGCTGAAGAACGTTGCCTGCAACACGCTGATCTGCAGCGGGCACGGCGTGGAGCACAAGAAAGAGAATGGGCTCAGCGATGAGGAGATCAGGGAGACGTTGGCCGCGGCGTGCCGGATCGCGGAGAAGCTCGGGATAACATTGCAGTGGTATTCTCCCACCTGCTATCACCGTGGAACGGATCCGGTCGAGCTCGGACTCGGCATCAAGGCATGCTCGGCGGCAGCCCACAACATGACGGTTCAGCCGGACGGAACGGTGCTCCCGTGCCAGTCCTGGCCGGATTCGGTGGGGAACATTCTGCACGACGACTGGGCCTCGATCTGGAAGCACCCGACGTGCGTGAAGCTTCGGAAGCATCTGTTCGCGCCGGAGGAGTGCAAGGGTTGCGAATATGAGATTCATTGCGGCGGAGGGTGCCCTCTCGATAAATCTCCGCGAACGAAGAGCCGGAGAGAAGGGAGGGATGGCCGATGAAGAAGCTGGCGCTGATCCTTCTCGCGGCGAGTCTGCTTTCGATGGGCGGCCGCGCCTTCGGAGACACCGGAACGTATCGCATAGTGAGCTATAAGGTCGGCTTGACCCCTCATTCCGACGGCACCGTCGCGATCGACTACTATCAGAAATGGCTCGTTACCGGCGGGCACATTCCCTGGATTACGGTGGGCACGCCCAACGGGAATTTCGCGATCACGGGCTCGGGCGGCGCGGTCAGCGGGGCCGAATCGGCGAGCGAGGGCGGCTGGAGCGGGCTTCGGATCGATCTCGATCGGGATTACCGGCCGGGGGAGACCTTCGAAGCGTCCTTCTCGATAGTCCAGCGAGGCTTGTTCTATGCCGAAGGGCAAAACTACAAACTCGATTTCACGCCCGGATGGTATGATCGCGCCGTCACCGATACGTTGCGCGTCAGCGTGAAGTTCTTCGCGAGCCTGGACTCCGTCACCGCCGATCCCCAGCCGTCCCTCGTCTCGGGGGACGAAATGGTCTGGGACACGTATGGTCTCGGCGAGGGAGAGCGTTTTTCGATGCACGTGACTTT
>JBAZPL010000173.1:0-5542 GCA_041648155.1 Candidatus Krumholzibacteriia bacterium | reverse complement strand
AGGGCGGCCGCCTTCGCGAAAAGCTCCTCCCCCGCGGACGATTTCTCGATGACGCACTGGATCACGCCCGTGCCGTCGCGCACGAGCAGAAAGATGATCTTGCCGCTGGACCGGATGTTGTAGACCCAGCCTTTGAGCAGAACCTCGCTGCCGACGTGCTTTCCGATAGCGGCGATTTCGGCTGACTGCATGGAGCGCTCCCTTCTCGAGCCGGTCGACATTCACTATGTAGCATCTCGCAAGGCCCTTGTAAATCGGAAATTGGAGGTTTCGGGCGAATAGCGCGCGGCACGATTATTGCCGAAGTCCCTTCAAAAGAACGAAACGGCGATACGAGCAGGGCTCGCGCGCACTCGACGATCAATGAAACCTGCAACCGGACAAGAGGTTATGTCGCATAGAGGAATAGCGCTCACCATTGCCGTCCTGGGCGCCCTTGCATTCTGCACGGGAGCCGGGGCCCAGTCGCTCGAAACAATAACGAACGCGAACCTCAAGGCGTACACGGAGAGCGAGCTCGCGCACGGAGCTCCATCGATCCCCGTTACGTCGAGGGTGCTGTACCGGGAAGCGCTCCAGCTCCTGCGTGAAGGCAGGAAGGAAGAGGCGGTGCGGAAGCTCGAGCTCGCGGCGAACATCACCGGGGACTATGCGGCGCCCCTCTTCACGCTCGCGAGGATCAAGATCCTCTCGGCGAGCCCCGATTTCCTTCCGTATCTCATCGAAGGATGCACGCGCACGGCGCTGAGCTACCCGTCTCAGGCCGTCTTTGCGGCCAATGCGGCCGCGTTCCTGATATTCACCGTCGTGGGAGCTCTTCTCGCGACGCTCGTGGCGCTTCTCGTCAAGTACTGGCAGCTCATCGACCACAAGCTCGTCGAGGCGTTCGCGGATCGATTCACGCTGCCGCCCGCGCGGTGGATCATCGGCATCATATGCGTCGCATTCGTGTTCATGAGGCTCGGTCTCGCCCTCTACATCGCGATTCTCCTCGTGGCTCTCTGGTCGTTCATGAGCAGGCGCGAGAAGGGGGCCATCCTGTCGCTCGTCATCCTGCTTTCGGCGGCCTCCTTCGCGGCCCGCTCCTCGAACACACTCGCGCCGGCAATCGACCCGCGGAGCGTCACGAACCGTCTCGCCCTCGTGAACCGGCGGGGCGCCGACGAGGACTGCATTGCGCGAATCCGCGCGATCGAGGGAAAGGACTACCGGGCGGATCGCGATTTCGCCCTCGGCACGATGATGTACCGGATCGGGCATTACCCGGATGCGCAGGCCTACCTTCTCGAATCGGTTTCGCTCGCGAACCGGTTCGCTCCCGCGTTCATGAACCTCGGAAACGTCTACTTCATGCAGGGGGACTATGACAAGGCGCTCGCGGGCTACCAGAGCGCCTTCGAGCTCGACTCGGCGAGCGCCGTGGCGAACTACAACATCGGTCAGGCGTATATCAAGAAAATGCTGTTCGCGCAATCGGGCGAATGGCTCGAGCGCGCGAACATGCTCGGCATCGACGCGTTTCGCTCCGCGCACCCGACGATCGGCCTCAGAAACCCGCCCGTATACGAATCCGGATTCGAATCGGGCGAGCTCCGGTCGATCGCGGCCCTCGAGGGCGGGGCGCGGCGCGACATCCTCATAAGCGAAATGCTCCAGCCGTATGTGCTGTTCCCGTTCCAACGGCTCTGGTTGCTCTTCGCCGCGAGTCTCTGCGCGGCGATGATTCTCGCGCGGAAACTCCCCGTGGCGTGGCACGTCGAGCGCTGCGAGAATTGCGGCAGCGCGACCTGCTCCGCGTGCGAGAACGTGCAGACCGGAATACGGCTCTGCAGGGATTGCGCCGGCGTCATCAAGGATCTGGGCAGCGTCAAGGTCATGGAGGCTCTCCTGAGAACGAGACGTCAGCGGATCGCTTCCGCCAGGCAGAGGTCGCACCGGCGCAGAACGCTCTTCTTCCCCGGAGCGTCGCACGTGTATTACGGCCGGACGGCTCCCGGTGTGGCGCTCTCGCTCATCGGCGCGGGCGCGATCGCGATCCTCGTCTGGAGAGGCGCGTACTTCAAGGACCCGGACGCGATGAATATCGTGCAACCGCTCTGGAAGATGCTCTTCCCGCTCGGGGCGCTCTGCGCCGCGTACATCGTCTCGTTCCGCGTAAAGGCGCCGCAGGAGCCGAGAAATTTCCGGGTATTCCCTCCCGAGATGCGGCTGCAGGAACGGAGCATCGCCACGGAGAAGGAGCGGCCGAAAGCGGCGGCGCCGGCCGACCCATGGACTGATCCAGGCCCGAGCGGACCGACCGCGGTCCGCGCGAAAAGCGGCGCGGACAAAACGCCGAAGCAGAAAGGGCAGCCCGCGCGCGAGGAAGCGCTCGTCGGCGCGATCGAGAAGGGATCGAAATGGCATTAGAGGGAAACGTACGGGATTTCGGTCTGAGCGAGATCCTGCAACTCATCGCCCTCCAGAAGAAAACGGGGATGCTCTCCATTACCGGGGAGCAGACGATGGTCATCTATTTTCGCGAGGGACAGATCATATCGACGAGGGATCGCCGCAAGCTGGCCGCAGATCCTTTCAGGGATTACATTCTCAAGTACGGATTCATCAACGCCGAGGAGATGAACCGCATCCAGCAGATCCAGGCTGAAACGAACCTTGACCTCACCGATATCCTCGTTTCCGAAAAGAAATTCTCCGACGACGAGATCCGGATCATCTTCGCCGAGCAGATCCAGGAGACGATCCAGGAGATTCTGACCTGGCCAAGGAGCCAGTACAAGTTCATCATCGGAAGCCAGGTTCTCCAGGGAGTGAGCTCCTTCGGTTCGTTCAAGGTCGAGGGGCTTCTCATGGAGAGCATGCGGCGGATCGACGAGTTCCCGGAGTTCGAACGGATCTTCCCGTCGGAGAGCACGATCGTCAAACGCCTCCCGGCGCCCGCGGAGGGAAAGGTCCAGATCGAGGAGCTCGAGGATCTGATCTACGACCTTCTCGAGACGCCCCTGAGCATCGCCGAGCTCGTTCCGAGGGCGCGGATGTCGCGTTTCAGCGCGTACGAGGCGCTGAAGTGCCTTCTCGAAAAAGGGCTCCTGCAGATCATCGAAGCCGAGAAGAGCGAGGAACCCGACGCCGGGGAGACCGACGCCGGCAGCGAAGCGCCGCCGAGGCGCCTGCCCCTTGCGGCGATCGCCGCCGCCCTCGCGCTCGTCGCGAGTCTCGCGTTCGGCGAGCTGGCCGTGCCGCGCCTCCTCCCACCGGGATGGGGCTTCGTCCGGCGCGGCGCCGTCAGCGAAGCGAGCGTCGCGAGCGGCGGTTCCGTCGCCGCCACGCTCGGAGAGATCGAATCCCGCCTCCTCGAGGCCACCGTCCAGGAGGCGCTCGAGGAACATTTCGCCGTCAAAGGGGCATACCCGACGGGCCTCGAAACGCTCGTCGCCGGCGGGCTCATGCCGAAAAAGATATTCGACGACGCGGTCGCGCGGGGATTCAGCTATCGACTCGGGGACGGCGGGAAGTCGTATTCGCTCGGCGAAATCCGTCCTTGAAGAGCGGCGTGAGAACGGCGAAGGCGTTTATCATTCTTCCCTTGAAATCCTCGAACAGAAACGGCAGTCCCGTCCCGAGCTTCGCCTTGATGTTTCCGATGGAATCGATCACGTAGATCCCCTCCCGCCTCAGGACGTAGCGATCGGGGCGCGCGGACCGCGGCGGATACAGCGTGAACGCCGCCCGGTAGCCGGCCCGCTCCGCCTCCCGGCGAACACGGTCGTTCAACCGACCGAACGGATACGAAAAGCTGCGGACGGAAGCGGCGAGGCGGCTCTCGATCTCCCGCTTCGAATCCGCGAGCTCGACGCGCAGATCCTTGAGGGAAAGACGCGTGAGATCCCGGTGCGTCCGCGCGTGCGAGCCGAACGCGAACCCCCGGCGCGCGAGGTCCCGGATCTCGTCCCAGCCGAGGTGCACGAAACGCCGCCCCGGCAGGTTCAGCTCCCACGTGTTCCGCCGGCCGGCAAAGGCGCTCACGAGAAAGATGAGCGCGGGTATCCCCCTCGATTCGAGCGCGGGGACCGCGCGATCGAGGAGCATGCGGTACCCGTCGTCGAAGGTGAGAAGGATCTCGCGGCCCGACGATTCCCGCCGCCCGTCGAGGGCGTCGAGAAACGCCGTCTCGTCGATGAAGCGGAATCCCGCGGCGAGAAGCGCGTCAATCTGGCGTTCGAAGCGCTCCGGCGACACCCACGTCCCGCCGAACTCGAAGCCGGTCACCTTGTGGTAGGCAAGCACGCGGGGAATCGTCTCGTGAATGATATCGCAGGCGCTCGGCGCCGACGAACGGTGATACGCCATATCCACGGGCCTCTACCCCGTGTGTCCGAACCCGCCGGAACCGCGCTCCGTCTCGTCGAGAGCGTCATCCTCGACGAGCTCGACGCGGGGCAGCCGCGAGATGACGAGCTGCGCGACGCGATCCCCCCTGCGGACGACGAAATCGGCCTCGCCGAAATTGTAGAGAATGGCGCAAATCTCCCCCCGGTAGTCGCTGTCCACCGTGCCCGGAGCGTTGAGAAGACCGATGCGGTTTTTGATCGCGAGCCCGCTCCGGGGGCGCACCTGCGCTTCATATCCTTCGGGGATGGAGAGCTGGAAACCGGCGGGGACGAGCGCCGCCTCGCCCGGAGCGACGCGGATCTCGTCCGCGCACGCCGCGTGGAGGTCGAAGCCGCTCGATCCCGGAGTCTGGCGTACGATGGGAGGGAGTCCCTCGTGGTGCTTGAGGTAGCGAATCCTGACCCGTACTTCTTTGTCCATGCGAGCCCCCGTTTCAGGGCACGAGGCCCCTGATGCCGATTCTCCCGCACCCGGCGTACGTCAGGACGTCCTCTCCGAGATACCGTTCGGCCGCCGCGGTGACCGCGTCGCGATCCACCTTCTCGATGGCCCGGAGAAGCTCGTCGAACCGGGTGTACCGCCCGTGGAAATACTCGCTCTGAATGACCTGGAAGAGCCGGTTCTCGATACTCTCGACGCCGAAGACGATGCTCGCCTTCACCTGCGCCTTCGCGCTCTCGATCTCCTCGTCCCGGACGCCCCCCTTCCGCAGGTCCCGAAGCTCGGCATGCAGCATGTCGAGCGCCTTTTTCAGATTCTTCGAATCGACGGAAAAGAAGCTGCAAAGCGCGCCCGACTCCTTCCAGAAGCTCACGTGCGAATAGACGGAGTACACGAGCCCCGTCTTCTCCCGGAGACTCTGGAAGAGGCGCGATGTCGCCCCTCCTCCGAGAACGTTCGCGATGATGACGAGCGCGTGCCGGTCCGCGTGGGAGGCCGATACGGTCCGCGAGCCCGCGCACACGTGGGACTGCGCCCATTCGTCGCGGGTCCGCGAGGCGACCCGGTTCGCGTTCCCGACGAGCGCTCGCCTTTTCGCGCGGTCGCGCTTGCGCGGGAAGCGGAACTTCTCCTCGACGATCGAGACGACCTTGTCGAGCGGCATGTTTCCGATGTAGCCGAGCAGCGTGTCGGCGGCGGTATACGTCCT
>JBAZPL010000172.1:0-5564 GCA_041648155.1 Candidatus Krumholzibacteriia bacterium | reverse complement strand
ACCGCCTACCAGAGCGACGCGAACGGGCTTCTCTTCTGCGAGGTGAATCTTGGCGAGGCCGAGCAGCCGCCGAGTCCGCCGCCGCGCGTCGGAATAGACTGACGGCATTCGGCCGCCGCTCCGACGCGACCCTGATTTATCGGACCGCTGCGGGAGAGCTTTACGGTTCGACGGGGATGCCCCGTGATCTCATCTCATCGAGGATCCGCTCCGGTTCGACGTTCCACAGGCACATCCGGCCCCAGAGCTCGACATCGACGAGATTCCAGAGCAGTTTCGGGTTCGCTTCGACGATCCGCCCCAGATCGCGGACATCGAAGCGCAGCTCGTTCTCGAGGAAGCCGTCCTTGAGGAGGAAGGCGAGCGGGACGATCCACTCCTCGAGGGGGATATCCCCTCCCCACTTCGCCCGCCGCGCGATGCCGAGACCGAGATACGGCCGCGCCGCCTCCCGGACGACCAATTTGGCGACGTTCCAGCGCACGGAGTGCTTCACCGGAAGATTGATGCCGAACGAGAGCATCTCGAGATCGAGAAAAGGAAAATAGAGCGAAACCCCGTGGATGCTCCCGATCTCGAATCGCCTGTTGAGGAGATGCTGCTGGTAATCGCACAGATTCTCGAGCATGAGCGTCTTGAGAAGCCGTTCCTGCTCGCTCGGAATCCCGGCGAGCGCCATCGAAACGCGTTCCTGCATCGCGCCGCGTTCGAAATTGCCGGCGCCGAGACCGGCGATCGCGTGCCACGGGTTCCTCATGCGGAGCTCGAACCGGACGACGTCGGGCCGCTCGAGAAGCATCGCGAGCGTGCGGCGCCTGCCGGCGCCGAGGGTGCGGAGGAACGCGCGCGTCTTCAGGTACCGGTAATAGGTCCGCACGTTGCCGATGCTTCCAAAGAGGAGATCGCTCGCGACCCCCATCATCTGGGAACGCCGGCGGTTCGTTGCGGCGAGATCGGCGCTGACGTAAAATTTCGCCTGGTTCGGGTGGGCGATCGGCTGGCCGAAATCCCTGATCGACGAGAGGAGCAGCGGGTAGTAGCGCTCGCGGGTGAGCTGCCCGACGACGACGGTGCTCCCGATGTACGTGGCCGAGCTCTGCGCCATCGATTCCTCGGATACGCGCCCGCCCGCCACGTTCGTGCAAAAGAAGGGGATCCGGAAACCGATCTCGTTGAGAACGGCGCCGATGTAGCTGCAATCGATGCCCCCTCCACAGAGGAGCCCGAACGAGCCGGAATCCCGATCCTCGACGATGCGGCCGAGACAGCTCTTGAGATGCGCGGTGAGCTCGCGGGGAGCGTCGATCGAGCGATTCCGCTCGTACTCGCGCGGATCGAAGAGGTCTTCGTAACGGAAGTAGCTCCCGCACGTGACCGATCGCCGGTCTGCATCGAAAACGAGATAGGCGCCGTACGGGAGGATACGGATATCCGCATAGCACGTGGCGCTCCCGTACGTCGCGTCGAAGAGGAGGTGCTCGATCACGGCGGCCGTGTCGATCGCGGCCGACCCGGCGGCGGCGCGCACGGCCCCGATCGACGAACCGAAAAGAAACACATCGGGCCGCTCCGCGTAATAGACGGGCAAGATGCCGCTTCGATCGCTGCAGACGAGGAGCCGCTTCGCGGTGCCGTCGTAGATGGCGATCGCGAACATCCCCGGCACGAGCTTGAGGAACTCCGGCCCATGTTTCCGGTACAACCCGAGGAGCCCCGTGCCGAGCGGGGCGCCGGCGGCGAATCCCTCTCCGGCGAGCACCCCACCTACGCCGGGGAAGAAGCCGTCAAAGGCGACGCACGATGTTCCGTCTTCCGAGACAAAGCAGCCGCTTTCGAAACTGCCTGCGTTGGGCACGAGGCACATCGCAAAATCGTCTTTCGCGACGCGAACGGCGCGGGTGGATTCCCCCTGACCGCGCGGGACGCCTTTCTTCATGCGTTCGATAAGCCCGTCTGCGCCCTCACCGAGAGCGCCGAGAATCCGTGCCATTTACCGTTTTCCCCTTTCAGCGAGAACGTCGAGGTAAAGCGTGCGGTAGCACTCGGCCATGCGGGAAGTCGAAAAGGCCGTTTCAACCTCGGTCTTGAGCCGAAGCGCCATCTGCTTGAATGGCTCCGGGGCGGCGAGAAACGATCGCATCGCCCCCGCGAGCGCATCAACGTCCCCGACCGGGATGAACGTCCCCGTTTCGCCGTTTGATATTATTTCCGGCGTGCCGCCGACCGGCGTTGCTATGACGGGAACGCCCGCGGCCGCCGCCTCGAGAATCGTGAGCGAGAGTCCCTCCTCGCGCGACGGCTGCAGGAACGCGTCCATCGCGGCGAGGTACTTCGGAATATCGTTCGTGAAGCCGACGAGGATGACGCGGCTCTCGAGCTGGAGCTCGCGCACGAGCCGCTCGATCGCCCCCCGTTCGGGGCCGTCGCCGACGATGAGCAGCGCGCAGTCGGCGAAGTCCCGGACTACCTCTCCGAACGCCCTGATCATCGTCGCGTGATCCTTCACCGGATTGAGACGCGATACCGAACCGAATACGCGCGCCGCGCTCCCCGCGATGCCGAAAGCGCCGAGCACCTCTTTGCGACCCGGGCCGTTGTAGCGATTGAAATCAATCCCGTTGCGGATAACGACGATCCTGCCGGCTTCGACGCCGCTCCTCCGTCGGAATATCTCCCCCGTTTCGTTCGAAACGACGACGATCTTATCGGCGAGCCGATACAAACGGCGCCGCAGGGCGGGCGACCACGCAAGGGAGGACACGGCCCGCCCGTGCTTCGTGTGAATCACGGGGATACCGGTCATACGGGCGGCGACCGCCCCGTGAACGTGCGAGAAGAAATTGTGCGTGTGGACGATGTCGGGGCGCTCACGGCGGAAAACAGCGATCAACCTCGCCAGAACCGATACATGGGGGATACCGCGCCCGCCGACCGAAACATAGGGAAGAGCGTACGAGCGCGCCGTGTCTTCGAGAGGTCCGAGGCCGGCGCAGCAAACGAGCGAAGACTCAACATCCTGCCTCTGCCGCTGGAAACGAGCAAGATCGAGGACAAGCTTCTCGGCGCCCCCGAAATCGAGGCTGCGCAGCACGTGCGCCACCTTTATCGAGCGCCGCGGGTCGGAACTCATTCGTCCCCTCCGCCGGGTCGGGGCATTCCGGGCTCCGGCATCTCGGAAACAAAGAAATTCATCTTCCCCGAGCGGGCAAGAGGGATATCGTCGACGTAGGTAAGCGTCATGGATACGCCGTGCTCCTTCAAATCTCTGAACGCATCGAGGATCCTCTTTTCCGTCTCCTCGCGCATTGTCGACCCGTCATGCATAACTCTGATCTCGAGCTTATCGACTGTCTTCTGCACGACCTGGAAGCGGTAGATGCCCGGTATCAAGCGGACCCGCCAGTGAAAATACATACTGTGGAGCTCGTGTCCATCCGGAGCTTTCATCGCATCCGAGACCCTCCCCATGATCTTTTCGATGAGCGGGAAGGTCCGTCCACAGAAGCAGATCCGGTCGCTCAGGATGCCGCGGTCTGCAATTCGGTATCTGATGAGCGGGGTGGCGTAATTATTGAGGTCGGTGATGACGATATCCCCTTCCTCGCCGACGACCGGCTGCCCGGCGCCGTCGAGGACCTCGACAATGAATCCATCCGCGTTGATGTGCATTCCGCGATGCGCGGAACACTCGTGCGCGACGCTCATGAATTCGGAGCTCCCGTACCGGTTGTAGACGGGACACCGGAAGCTCCGTTCGATCTGCTCACGCTGAAAATCAAAGAGAGATTCCCCTCCCGTGACGATTCCGTCCAGCTTCGGCGGCTCGATGCCGCGCTCCTCGATGAGACGCGCCATGAGATACACGGGAGAGACGTACGATTCGATGAAACGGGGACCGAAACGCTTGATGCGGCCGATGTCGGCGATAAGCGCCTCCTCGCCTACATCGAAGGCGGAAACGAACTGGTAGTTCTGCAACCGCCAGTAGAGGGACACCTTGAGACGCTTGAGGGGATCGAGATCGAGCCGATGGCCCCAGACATAAGTCGTCGGCGTGCCGATGGCCTTCCCGATCCACGATTCAGCCCGGTACTTCGTCGCCATCTGTAGACACCAATAGTCCAGAGTGACGTGAAGCTGGATGGGCGTTCCGGTCGAACCGCTGCTGACCTTGCGACGGAGCTCGCGCGGCGAAAAGGCGTCCGAGCGCAGGTCCGCCCCCGCGGACTTGACGATCTCCTTCGATGTGAAAATACCGCGCGCCCGTAATTCATCCATATCGACGCCCTTCTCGACGTCGAGCCCGGTCTCCTCGAACAGCCGGCGATAGTACGGTACGTGTCGCCCGCAGTACCCGAGGAGCTTCTGCAGTTTTTCCCGCTGAATCTCGCGAAGTTCCGGGAGCGGTATCCACGGATTCCTTGATATCTCCAGGAAGGAGCTATGAATCGTTCGCCGCTTGATCAGCCTGTCATAGACGGGAAACAGCAATTTCCGGTATAGAATCCCATAGTAATCATGGCGAGCCATCTTCTTCTGCGCTCCTCGCTGCTTCACGGATGGCAATCCCGCCTGCGGCGCCCCACATGCGCCGTGACGGATTCGGAATTTCAGGAGGCAATTATTGCCCATCATGCTGCACTATTCAACTGAAAACTGCCCCGTCGCGAGATTGGACAGATGGCATGCTAGTTGCGCTTCAACTATCCTGGAGAGCAACCGGGAAACGATGACAGCAAAGAGGAAACAAAAAGGAAGCCTGAGCCGCGGTTCGGCTCGGAAATAGATTGCCCGGCCGGCAAAAAGATTGAATAATGATTAAAATGCGAGGAAACATCATGAAGAAGATCGTACTTGAAATGGACAATCGCAGAACCTCCTTTGTCGCAGCACTCGCGACGATCATGATATCTTTCGCCGCCTTCCCGGCGACCGCCGCAGACGGCGCGGGTGCGAGCGGGGCTTCGTTCCTTTCCCTTCCCGTCGGGGCGCGATCGATCGCGCTCGGCGAGACGGGCGCTGCGCTCGCCCGCGACCCGTTCACCTGGCTCTCGAATCCGGCTCTCATGCCGTTCGCCGAAGGGAGCGGCGTCGGAGCGTTTCACAGCCAGTGGACCCTCGACACATACTACGACAACGTCATCGCGAAGCACGCGCTGAGCCGCTTCGTATCGATCGGGGCCGCTTTCACCTATCTCTCCTCTCCCGACATTCCAGGGTTCGACGACAGCGGCGCTCCGACGGCCGCCGTGGGCAACAGCGATCTCCAGGGGATCGTCGGCGTCGGATTCGAGCCCTTCGCCGGGATCGGCGCGGGCGTCAACGTCAAATACCTCCAGGAAAGGATCGCCGACTGGACGGGCCGGGGATGGGCCATGGACATCGGCGCCGCCTGGATCACCGGCATTCGAGAGATAGCCCTCGGCGCCGCGGTGCAAAACCTCGGGAGTGACATCACGTACATCATAGAGAAGGAGAAGCTCCCGACCACATTCCGCATAGGGGTGAGCGGCGCGCTTCCGCTCCCCGTTTCGCCGGTCGCGGTGCGGATCGCGGCGGACCTC
>JBAZPL010000171.1:0-5565 GCA_041648155.1 Candidatus Krumholzibacteriia bacterium | reverse complement strand
CGACGCGCGCGCGAATGCCGACGTCCCCCATCGCATAGTAGCCGTTGTCGAGCGCCTGCCAGGTCCCCGAACCGCCCGTGCTGCTCACATAGGACTTGTTCGTCTCCATCGGCCCGGAATCGTCGACGGGGATCGGGTAAATGTAGCCCGGCGTGTTGAACCTGACGACGACGTAGATCGTGTTGTTCGAATAGACGGCGAGCGGCGAGGGGAGCGGGATGCCGTAGTACCCCGCTTCGTTCTTCGTCCCGCTCACCGGGCCCGCGAGCAGGTTCGACGGAGCCGTTCCGTTGAAATCGTCATAAATGGAGATCGTATAGTTCATCGGCGCCCAGACGGCCCACAGATCGACCGCCTTAAGGAGATTCCCCTCGGCTGGAATCCCGGTCGGCGTGAAGGCCACGAGGGCCCAATCGTCGTAGTAACCATCGTTCCAGCCGACGGAGGTCCACCAGCCCCATTCGTCATAGTGATATATCTTCTCGGCCGCGTCGTAGCTCTTGTAGCCGGTCAGCACCGAAACGTTCTCTCCGACCCGCGCGCTGCCGTAGCGGATGTAGAAGTATCCCGCCGCTCCCCAGGCCGTGCCCCAGGAGTTTTTCACGATCCAGCCGCCGGCTCCACCGCACATCGCGTCGTCCCACCCGACGATGAGAACCGCGTGGTTCTGGGCCTCGGTGCCCGTGTAGGTGAGACAGCCGATTCCGTTGTACGTGCTGAAACCCGGGAAGCTCGCGTACATTCCCGTATACACCGGGCCGTAGGTCATGATCGCGTTCTTGATCGCAGTGACGTCGTTCGCGATGATCCTCCACTCCGTGACCCGATCGTAGTACGCGCACGCAGGGTTCACGCATGTCGGATACGGGCATCCGCCCGGGTAGGGATTGCAGGTTTCGTAGACGCTGCCGAGAAGCGTGAGGTAGTTCGTCGATATCCAGGAGTTTCCGCCGCTGTTGCAGGTCGTATCGACCGGATTGCAGGCGACGATGTTGACCTCGGAAAAGTCGTACGTCGCCGACTCCCGGATCAGCCTCTTCGATTCGAGATCGCCGATGGTCGCAAAGGCCCAGCAGGTGCCGTAAGGATTCTGGTTCTTCACGGAGGTGACGCCGTTCATCGTCCGCCAGTCCCATGAAGCGGGGGGCGCCATCTGGCCGAGGAGAGATTTCGCGTACGGCCGGAGCCCCTGCATGTCGACGGGCGGAGGCAAAAGACCGTAATTTTCGGGAGGGGAAACATACACGGGTTTGGGAGCCTTGAGCGGTCTCTGGGCACAAAGATCTCCGGCAACGAAAGAGAATCCGATAACGGCAACGAGGACAAAAACGAACCATCTCGATGATGTCATACCTCAAACTCCTTGGTTCGACCGCTGCGATCCGGGCTTCGGACGGCGAGATGAAGCCGAAGCATCATCAATGCCGGAGCGTACCAGATAGCCGTTCATTCTTCAATACGTTATCCGGCGGCCATTTTATTATTGAACGGCGCACCGTGCAGCATGTATCATGCGTTTATCAGCATGCAAAGGGGCCGTAGCAACTATGCGCAATCACGCAAGAATCTCACTCGGGCTCGTCGTCCTCCTCGTGCTCGCGCTTCGCCCGGGCGCCGCGCTCGCGATCGAGCATCCGTCTACGAGGATATCCTCGCTCGGAGGGAACAACGTCGCCGGCGTTATCCCCGATCTTTACACCGATCTCACCATCAATCCCGCGTACGCTTTCTTCGCCGACAAACTGGTTGTGTGCTACGCTCAACGACGCGTTCCCGGTTACGCCCCGTCATTACCCTATCTGCAGATAGATTCGGGCAGCTACGGCAGCTCTTCGATGACGGTCAACGAACTTTCCGCCTGGGGAATCAGGCTCTCCTCGTGGCGGACCGCTGCATTCGCGCAGTGGGCGCTGTATCAACCCGAAACCAGCTCGTCCGATCTTACACTTAATACGCGCTGGGGTTATGAGTCGAACCTGCGTGAAGTGTGGAACAGCGGCGATGATGATTTCGCGAGAATCGATCTTATCGCAGCCCGCGCGCTCGGCGCCCGATACACGCTCGGTCTCCGGCTCCAGGGTTGGGGATATTACGACTCCTCCTCCCGGATGAACACGTGGGCGAACACTCGATACTATGATCCTTCCTTCAGCCTGATCGACTACCAGGATAGGGATACCGATGCGCTATCGTCCCGCGGACGCCGTCTCTCCTTCGACTTTCAGGCGGGCATCGTGAAGTCGAATGACGCTGGTCCCAAGACTGATCTCGCGCTCAGAGTGTCGCTCAATCGATTGGACTACCAGAAACAGAGTTACGAGCTGGCTATTATCAAGTACTACGATTCGATGAGCCTGCTCGATTCCTACAACTATTACCGGTATCACTGGAACGACGCTCGAAAAGGAGATTTATGGGACTTCGCACTGATGTTCCGTCACTCCTTCGACGACGGCATCCGCGTGCTCGCGGGAGGCGGCGTATCGACCTGCTCGTATGAGACCGAATGGAGCATCAGTCAGGAGCACGTTCGATGGGATGGCTCATCGACACGTGACGAGGCGCTCTCCGGAGCGTTCGACGGGGATGGATCGCTCCTCGGCGGGAGCTGCTTCCTCAAGGGAGGCAAGATCTTCAGCCTCCACGAAACGACCGACCTATACCTCGGGCTGCACGGCATTCTCGCGCGGACTCGTACGAAGGAAGAGCCGCTCGTCCATTACACGATCGAGCCGGACGGGGAAGAATCGGCCGTGCGGATCGACCAGCCGACCCGGCTCGAGTCGACCGAAACCTCGTTCGATCTCTACATCCCTCTCTCCGTTGAATTCCGGCCCTCGAGCTATTTTACCTTCTTCTCGAGCTTCATTTTCAACGGAAGCTGGGACAAACAGGCCATAACGAAACCGATGCCTTCCTTTTTCTACTATAATCCGCCGGCAGCGGTATCCCTGGCCGGAGGGGCGAATCGCGCCGGGGCCTCCTCCCAAGTCGTCATCGAGCCTGAAGCGTATTTGGCCGACTGGGAAAGAACCCTGTCAACGGGCAATGCCATAACCCTGGGCTTCTCGCTCCATTACAGAGACAGATTCTTCATAGACGTTTACTCGGGGGCGGAAATCATCCCGACCCATCTCGCAGGGCAGATGATCGACATCCGCTACGTCTTTTAGAAACCACTCAGCGAATCCTCTCCCCGCCGACGTGCCGAAGAAAGAGACCGCCCCGCGCAGCCGGGTCGTCGAAGAACGCGCGATGAATCGCGTATGAAGCGGCGTCATTGAGAATATTACGCGAGAGAATCTCCTGCAGAATCGTGATCCTCTTCGGATAGTGCACGAGCACGACGCGCGACGAGTCGGTTATCCCGGCAAGCTCGCATGCCGCGGAGACGGCTTCCCGCATGCCGCCCATCCCGTCGATGAGCCCGTTCGCCGCGGCCTGCGTTCCCGTCCATACCCGCCCCCGCCCGAGGGAATCGATCGAGTCGACCGGCATTTCACGGAAGCGCGCGATCTCCTCGATCCAGCCCCGGTAGAACGCCCAATGCTCCTCCCTCACGAGCGCCCATTCCTCCTCGGAAAAATCGCGGTAGTCCGAATAGATGAGCGAATTCTTCCCGGTGCCGATCTCGTCCTTCGTCACGCCGAGCTTGTTGTAGAGCCCCCGCGCATTCATCTTGCCGGTGATCGATCCGATCGAGCCCGTGACGGTTGCCGGCATCGCGATGATCCGGTCGGCGCGGTAGGCGATCTCGTAGCCGCCCGAAGCGGCGACGTCCGACATCGAGACGACGACCGGCTTTTCCTTGGATGTGAGCTCGACCTCGCGGGAGATCATGTCCCCGGCGATGCCGTCTCCGCCCGGAGAATCGACGCGGAGAATGACCGCCTTGATCGCGTCATCCTCGCGCGCCCTGCGGAGCTCGTCGATGATCGTTTCGGAGCCCATCGTGAGACCGGACATGGGATCGAAGCCGCTTTCCCCCGTCGTGATGAGCCCTTGGGCGTGGATAACGGCGACGCGCGGACCCTCGGCGACCGCCGCGGTGCGCTTCCCCCTGAGATATTCATGCGAGCCGACGAGCCGCGCGTCCTCTTTCTCGAAGCGCGCCTCGATCTCGTCCCAATAGCGGACGCCGTCGATGATCCCTTCGTTGAAGGCACGCGCGGGCGAAAAGAGCCCGCGGTCGACCCACGCAAGCACGGCGTCCGTGCCGCAGCCACGCGCGGCCGCGATATCGGCGACGTATCTCTCGTAAATGTCGCCGAGAAGCAGCCGCGTCATCGCGCGAGACTCCGGCGTCCGTTCCTTCTCGGTGTAGGTTTCCGCCGCCGATTTATACTCGCCGATCCGGTCGATGTTCGGGGTGATCCCGAGCTTGTCGAGGGCGCCGCGGAAAAAGATCGCGCTCGACGAGGGCCCCGGGATGACGACGTAGCCGGCCGGGGGCATGAAGATGGAATCCGCCGCGCATGCGATAAGGTAGTGGTGCCCTTCGAGAACGCTCGAGAAGGCGACGACCGGTTTTCCCGATTCTTTGAAGCGGTCGATCGCGGCCTTGAGCTCCTCGCATTTCGCGGCGCCGGCTCCCGACGGAAAAATCTTGAGCACGAGCCCTTTCACACGTGCGTCGCGCCCCGCGGTCTCGACACACGCGAGCGCATCCGCGAGGGTGAGCTCGCGTCTCCCGAAAAAGAAACCGGGGGAGAATGAGGGATGATATTCAAGCATCTCGCCGCCGATCTCGAGAACGATCACGGAATTCTTCGCGACCGGCCGGCTTTCGGGCCCCAGGCTCAAAATCGCCATGACCGGGATCACCACGAGAAAGGCCAGGAGAAAGAATGCGAGGATCAATCGCTTCGCGTGGTCGGTCATGGGAAAAACCTCCATTTGTGAGCGGCTACTTTTTCTCGGCCTCGCCGAAGTTTCCCTGCTTCATCGCGACGATGCAGGCGAGGCATATCGAGGCGAGCTTTGATCGGGACGAATCGCCGCGGGAAGCGAGAATGATGGGAATGCCCCCTCCCGCGACGACCCCCGCGAGATACGCGCCCGACGATACCGTGAGCGTTTTGTAAACGACGTTCCCCGCTTCGATGTCGGGCATGACGAGGATATCGGCGTTGCCCTGGATCCGCCCCTTGTAGCTTTTCTCGGATGCGGAGTGCGGATCGATGGCGACGTCGAGCGAGAGCGGCCCTTCGACGACACAATCGTCGCGGTTCTCGTATTCCTCGGCGAGGAGCCCGGCAAGGATCGACGACTCGACGTTCGGATTGCGCGTCTCGACCGCCGAGATGATGGCCACTTTCGGCTTCGGGATATTGAGATAGCGGAGCACCATGAGGGCGTTCTCGAGAATCATTTTTTTCTGCGCGAGGTCGGGATTCGGGTTCACGGCGGCGTCCGTGACCGTAAGGAGCTTCGGATAGGTCGGTATCTGGAACACGCCGACGTGGCTGTAGATGCGCCCCTTCTCGAGCTTCCCGCTCCGTTTGAGATAGGTGAGCGCCCCGCGCATGATCTCCTCGGTCTTGACGCCCCCCTTCATGAGAAGAT
>JBAZPL010000170.1:0-5584 GCA_041648155.1 Candidatus Krumholzibacteriia bacterium | reverse complement strand
TAAAAAGCAGCACGACAATATGGTCGTCATATCCGGCATGATGAAGATCGTCCTCTACGATATGCGCGCCGAATCCCCCACGCGCGGCGAGCTTATCGAGATTTTCGCGGGAGTGCACAATCCCGTGCGAATCCACATTCCGCCCGGTGTTTGCCACGGCTTCAAGTGCATATCGACCGAAGAAGCGGTCGTCATCAACACGCCGACGGAGCTCTATCGCTATGACGATCCCGACGAGTTCCGCATCGAAGCGCATTCAAAGGAAATACCGTACGACTGGAGCCGGAAGGATCGCTGAGCTTCCCCGAGGTGCACGCCGTGGACAGAATCTACATCACGGGCGCGAAAGGAATGCTCGGAAAGGCCGCCGTGCCCGTGTTCGCCGAGCGCTACGATATCTTCCCCCCCGATTTCCATGAGACCGACGTCCGCGACGCCGGGGCGATCGCCGGGGAGATCCGCCGCGCGAAACCGAAATTCGTCCTCCACCTCGCCGCGATGACCGACGTCGACGGATGCGAGACGAATCCGGAGGAGGCGCACCGCATCAACGCCGTCGGAACGAGAAACGTCGCGCTTGCGTGCAGGGCCTGCGACGCGGCCATGATATACGTCAGCACCGGCATGGTGTACGACGGCCGCAAGGACGCGCCCTACATTGAATTCGATCCCGTCTCTCCGGTCAACGCGTACGCGCGTTCCAAGTACGAGGGGGAGCTCAACATCCGCGACCTCCTGTCCCGATTCTACATTTTCTCCACGTGCTGGCTCTTCGGCGGAGGAGGCGACGACAAGAAGTTCGTCGCCAAGATCGTCGAGCGCGCGCGGGATTCCCGGGAGCTCAAGGCGGTGAACGACAAGTTCGGCTCGCCGACCCACACCACAGATCTCGCGAGGGGGATTTTCGGCTTTATCGAATCGGGGCTCTACGGAAGATACCACTGCGTGAATACCGGCTGCGTGAGCCGCCTTGAAATGGCCCGTGAAATCGTGACGGCCGCGGGAATCAGGAATTGCAGTCTGGTGAGCGTCTCGTCCGACGAATTTCCGCTCCCCGCCCCACGCCCCCGCATGGAAGCGATGCGGAACTACGGCTTCGAGCTTCTCGGCCTCGCCCCCATGCGCGGCTGGAAAGAAGCCCTCGGCGAATACGTCGCCTCCACCTTTGCGTGACGCCTCAATCGAGCTTGTTCGCTCCCGTTTCCGCAACGAGGTTCGTCGCCCGCCGGAGCGATTCGAACGTCCCGGCGTCGGTCCACCACCCCTCGAGAATATCCCAGGTGAGCTCGTTCCGCTCGATATAGGCGTTGTTGACGTCGGTGATCTCGAGCTCCCCTCGCGCGGAGGGCTTGAGCGTCTTGATAATCTCGAAGACCCGGCCGTCGTAGAGGTAAATCCCCGTTACCGCGAAAGCCGAACCAGGCTTCTTCGGCTTCTCCTCGATCTTGACGACCCGGTTCCCGTCAAGAATCGGGACGCCGAAACGCTCGGGGTCCGGAACTTCCTTGAGAAGTATCTTCGCTCCGCCTCCCTGTTTCCGGTACGATTCGAACGCCTTCACGATATTCCTCTCGATGATATTGTCCCCGAGGATGACGCAGATCCCTTCACCTGCGGCCCAGTACTCCGCGAGGCGGAGCGCTTCGGCGATACCCCCTTCACCCTCCTGATAGGTGTAGTTGATGTGCGCGAGGCCGAAATCCTTTCCGTTGCCGAGAAGGCGGAGAAACTCTCCCGCGTTGTTCCCTCCCGTGACGACGAGAATGTCGTGTATTCCCGCGTTGATAAGGGTCTGAATCGGGTAGAAGATCATCGGCTTGTCGTATACGGGAAGAAGATGCTTGTTCGTCACCTTCGTGAGGGGATACAGGCGAGTACCGAGTCCGCCGGCAAGAATGACACCCTTCATAGAGAACCGCTCCTTGTCTCGAGATACACGGCTATCAACGCGGACAGTATAGCCGAATCTTATTGAAAGCCGCAAGTCGCATCCGGTAGTATTCTCGACCATGAAGGTGTGCTTCTTTTCGCCGACGGCGTACTCCTATTTCAGACCCGACAGAACGACATGGGCGGGAGGCGCCGAAACACAGCAATTGCTGCTCGCGAACCATATGAAGGCGAAGGGCATCGAGGTTTCGTTCATCGTCGGGGATTTCGGACAGGATGAGGTGGAAAACGTCGAAGGCATCACGCTCATAAGATCGTTCACCCCATTCAAGGGAAACAGAAAACTGCGATTCATCCCCGATATGATCAAGATTCGGCATGCCATGAGAATCGCCGGCGCGGATATTTACAACCAGCGCTCGACGACGTTTTTCACCGGGCAGCTCGCGCGCTTCGCTTCCGATCTCGGCAAGGCGTTCACCTTCTCCCTCGGCTCCGACTATAACTGCTATCCGGACGGCATGGGCGAGATCCGCTGGCCGATGACGTATCTCTACCGGTACGGCATCCGGACGGCGGACGCCGTCATATCCCAGACCGAAAAGCAGCGGCGCCTCATGCTCGAGAATTTTGCAAGAGAGACCGTGCTCATACGCAACGGCATCGCGATCCCTTCCGGGGACGGAGCCCGAGCCGATGGAGAGCCTCCGCGATCCGTTCCGGACGTGCGCGGCCGCACCCGCGATCCGGGATTTCTGTGGGTGGGGAGATTTCAAGCCGTCAAGAGACCGGAATTGCCGCTTGATCTCGCCCGATCCCTCCCCGACGAACGATTCACCGTCATCGGCGGGTACGCGGGGGACGAGCGCTACGCCTCCGCGATAACCGATGTCGCGAAGCGCATTCCGAACCTCGAATACATCCCGTTCGTTCCTCCCCGCGAGATGGACGCGTACTACCGGGGCGCATGCGCGCTCCTCAATACCTCTTCTTTTGAGGGCTTTCCGAACACGTACCTCCACGCGTGGGCGCACGGGGTTCCCGTCATCACGATCTCGATCGACCCGGACGGGATCCTCGAGAAGAACGGAATCGGAATCGTAACCGGCACTTTCGAGGGACTCGTCGAGGCGGTACGGAGCATCCGGTCGAATCGGACGATGCGCTCCGAGATGTCGGCGAAGGCGATCCGGTACGTGAGAGCCAATCACGACATCAGGGACCGCGGAGACGACTACATCAGGCTCTTCGAATCCGTTCTGAGCACCTCCCGATAAACCGCCTGCGTTTCCTCGACGCAGCGATCGATACGGAACATCTCCTCGTAGCGCTTTCTCGCCGCTCTCCCCATCCGGGCGCCGCGATCGCGATCCCGCGCGAGAGCAGAGATCGCCCGCACGATTTCGTCGCGCGCGCCGGGATCGACGAGAATCCCCGTTTCCCCGTCCCGCACGATCTCCGGTATACCGTAGACGTTGCTCGCGACGACGGGAAGACCGGACGCCATCGCTTCAATGATGACGTACGGAGTCGCTTCGAGCGTCGAGGAGAGCACGAGAGCGTCGCATTCGGAAAGAATCGCATCGACGTCGGCGCGGTATCCGAGAAAATGCACGCGGCGCCCAAGGCCGAGAGAAGCCGCCTTCGCGCGCAAAGCGCGCTCCTCTTTCCCTACTCCCGCTATAAGCAGCTTCACGCCGGCGGGAAGCGCGGCAAGGGCATCGAAGGCCCTCGCGTGGCCCTTGCGCTCTTCAAGGCTTCCGATCATGACGCAGAGAAAATCCTCTTTCGAGATTCCGAGCTTCTCCCGTATTCCCGCGGATTCTCCGCGAGCCGGCTCGGGAACGCCGATTCGCACGACACGGATCTTTTCGCGCGGCACTCCGTGATACTCGCCAAGATAGCCCACGTTATCCTCGCTCACCGTGATGACGCGCTCGACCCAACAGCTCCCGAACCCCCGGAGGAATCGTCCCTTCGCGAACGGGGGCACCATGGGAAGGTGCTCCGTCGTCACGACGTGCCGCACGCCCGCGAGCCGCGCCAGAGGCGCCACGAGACTGTATTGCGAGCCCCACGGTCCGGGAAGGTTGCAGTGGAGGATCGAGGGCCTAAGACGGCGGAGCAGCGCTATGAAATGAGGAATCCCGGCCGGAGAACGCGGCATATCGAGCGATACTTCATGCACGGGGACGCCCGCGCCCGCCATCGACGCGGCGAAAGCCTCGAGACGGGGATTGCGGTTCATGATGAGCTCGGGACGGAACTCTTCCCGGTTCAGCCCGGCAGCGAGAAGCAGCAGGTATTTCTCCCCGCCGCCGAACCAGGGGGCATCGGAGAAATAGGCGATCCGATAGAGGCTTTTTTCATGCACGGCCATACTGCGTCACCTGGCACGATGCGCGGGCAGCCGCGCATTCTCCCGACTGGAAACCCCGTTTTTCGATTCCTCCCGCAGGTAGATCATTCCGACGGGCACGCCCTGCAGCGAATCATCATTCGAAAGGTAATCCGCGACGCTCCGGTTCTCGAGATAGGGCGCGCGAATCACCTTGACGCGCAGCTCGTAGGGGCCCGGTGCGATCGAGGCCGGAAGCGGCAGAGCGAAATCCTGTCTCACGGAGCGTCCCTCCTCCCACATGTCGGGATATGCCGGACCGCTCATGAGACGGGTCCTCCACGTCAGGCGGTAATACCCACCGCCCCTCCGCTCGATGATCCTCCGGTACTGTTTGCCGTACCAATCGCGGTAGAGCGCTCCTCTCGGAAAGGCGGCATCGATGCGAATGATCACGTCGAACGGAAGACCGAAGTTCGCTTTCCGCAAAGCCTTCCAGCAAAAATGCCCCGCGAGGGTGTCGCCGGCACGCAGTAGATAATTATCGACAGTGAGATTCACGAGAGAGAATCCTCCCCCGACATCCGTTCCTCCGTCGACGTCGATCCCTCCATCTCCGGAACTATCTCCTGATGCGGGGCACGGAACCGCCGTCATCCGGGCGACCGAGCATCCCTCCTCCGCGAGAGATCCGGGAGAATCCCGGTGCAGCCTGAACATATTAAATCCGTCCAAATCGAGCACGCTCGTGGAGAACGAAGGGCATACCAGGAACTTCTCGCGCGTTCTTGAAGCCTCCCCGGGCAGGAAGGAATTGAAGAAATCGGTTGTTTCGGGAACATTGGCATTGATGAGCACGTAGTCCGCGCCCATCCGATCGAGCCACGCGCGGCTCGCCGAGAGAGGAATCGCGGGGCTCATGAGGTTCCGCGCCTCGCGCAGCCGTTCGATCGCGCTCGTGTCGGCAGGAGAGCAATGCTGGTCGAGGATAACCGTGACGAAATAGCCCGTGTAGGCCGAAAGAACGTAGCTCGTCATGGGATCACTCGCTATGACGGAGTGATCCGGTACCTTCTCGCCGAGCGCCGCACAAAGCGACGCGTACGGGGGGGGTATCGAGGAAGTCTTCTCCACAAGCGTGCGTACCGATCCCGTGACGCGCGGCAACGCCGTACGGAGCGGATATGCGATAAAGAGCACGAGGAGCGCCGCGGCAATAATGCGGTTCGCCGCCCCGCGCGCCGACAGCAGCGGCCACGGCCTCTCTCCGCTCCCTCCTGCCGCCGTCCCGCCCATTACGAGGCGCTCCGCGAGACCGCCGACGGCGAGAGCGAGCATAACGACAAGGGGCGCCGC
>JBAZPL010000169.1:0-5631 GCA_041648155.1 Candidatus Krumholzibacteriia bacterium | reverse complement strand
TCATATCAAGGCTCAGGTGAGCGATGCCGCGATGGCGCAGATCGATGTTTTCGCCGTGGCGACGGACTGGCAAAGCGCCGGATCGGTTTCCTGGGATCGACCCTGGACCAAAGCGGGAGGAGATATCGTCGCAGAGGCAGAGCCGAGCATCTATTCCTTGAAGAGCGAGTCCGGCTTGAAGGAAATGACGATCGATGTCACGGAAATGGTTCGATCCTGGAAATCAGGGAAGCTCGCTAATAACGGCATTCTCATGACGATATCGAAGGATGACCTGCTGATCGATAAGCCCAATGTAGCATTCAATCCTGATGATATTGCCATGCGGGTGTTTTATAGCATCGAGTACAAGTAGATAGAGATAGATTCCCAATTGCGCCGCGTATTGTCATCGGCAAGGAACTCGATCAACTCGATCAATTTGCGGCTTGCGCGAGGCGCGAATGTGCCGCACAATAATCCTCGAATTCTTTTTGCGCGGGTACGATCGTAGACCCTGAAAGGAGGCCGCTCATGACGGCAAATATCGGAACGGTCGATCGGGCGATCAGGTTTGTCCTGGCCTTCGTCGCCATCATTCTTCTGGTAACCAGGCGCGTGCACGGCGGTCTTGCCGTCATTCTCGGCATCGTCGGGATCGGGCTCCTGATCACGGCGTTTATCAGGTTCTGTCCTCTCTATCCGCTTCTGAAGATGTCGACGGTGAAAAAGACGAAGTAGGCGAACGCACATTCTCGACAGGTCGAATATGCCGATCAAGCTGGTTGCCGCGGCAATCATCATCTCGAAAGGGAAGGTGCTCCTCGCGCGGCGGAAGCAGGGGGACAGCCATCAAGGCTTCTGGGAGTTTCCGGGCGGGGCCGTCGAACCGGGGGAGACGCTCGAGGAGTGCCTCTCGCGCGAGCTGATGGAAGAGCTCGGCGTCGCGGCGACGGTGGCGGAGGTGATCGCCCGAAACGAGCACCGCTCCGCGCGCGGCTCGATGGACCTCGTGGCGTTGCGAGCTCACATCGCATCGGAGCAGTTCCGATTGACGGCGCACGACGCGATTGAATGGGTGAGCCCTCGGGATCTCGGACGCTACAAGCTTGCGCCGGCGGATGAGCCGATCGCCGCGGCGCTCAGGGAGAGGACGGATCTGTTTCAATCATGAAGGCGATTGTACTCAAGCGCGGGCGCGAAAAATCGCTGATGCGCAGGCATCCGTGGATATTCTCGGGCGCGATCGGCCGAGTTGAAGGGAATCCCCGCGCGGGGGAGACCGTCGATATTCTCGCCGCGGAGGGCGCGCTCCTCGGCCGGGGCGCCTATTCGCCCCGGTCGCAGATGACCGTGCGGGTATGGACGTTCGATCCGCAGGAGGATGTGACGCCGGAGTTTTTCGCCGATCGTCTCGCGCGGGCGGTCGAATCGAGGGCGGCGCTCCTCGCGGGCGAGGGGCCTCGTGGCGTTCGCCTCGTCAACGCCGAATCGGACGGGCTTCCGGGGATCATCGTCGACCGGTACGGCGAGTATCTCGTCGTCCAGTTCCTGACGACGGGGGCCGAATACTGGAAAGCGACCATCGTCGAAGCGCTCTCGCGGCTCGATGGCGTCTCGGGAGTCTATGAGCGCTCCGACGCCGACGTGCGCGAGAAGGAAGGCATGCCGAAGCTCGCGGGAGTGCTCGCGGGCGGCGAGCCGCCGGATCTCGTCGAGATCCGGGAGGGACCCTGCCGCTTCCTCGTCGACATCAAGCGCGGGCACAAAACGGGATTCTACCTCGATCAGCGCGAGAACCGCGCCATGATCGCCGAGTTCGCGCGCGGTGCGGCGATGCTCAACTGCTTTTCATACACGGGCGGATTCGGGATCGCGGCGCTCGCGGCGGGAGCCGCCGCAGCGACGAACGTCGATTCGTCCGCGCCGGCGCTCGATCTCGCCCGGCGGAACGCGGAGCTTAACGGAATCGACGCGTCGATGCTGGAGAACGTCGAGGGGGACGCCTTCACCGTCATGCGGAAGTGGCGCGACGCCGGCCGCGTATTCGATCTCATCGTTCTCGATCCGCCGAAGTTCGCCGAATCGAAGGCGCAGCTCGCGCGCGCGAGCCGCGGATACAAGGATATAAACTGGCTCGCCTTCAGGTTGCTCGGGCCGGGCGGGATACTGTTCACCTTCTCGTGCTCCGGGCTCATGAGTCCCGAGCTCTTCCAGAAAATCGTTTCGGACGCGGCGCTCGACGCGGGGTGCGAAGCGCAGATCATCAGGCGTCTCGGACAGGCGTCCGACCATCCGACGCTTTTGAGTTTTCCCGAGAGCAGCTACCTCAAGGGATTCATCTGCAGGGTCGTGAATTGAACGCTTCGGCGGTGATGGATCGATGAGAAAAAAACTGCGCGTGCTCATGTGCGCGACGGCGCTCGCCGCTTTTTCGGCGTTCCTCCCGTCCGCCGGGACGGACGGCCTCGGGCAAAACGGCGCCGGGGCGGACGGCGCCGCGCCTGCGGGAGATTTGCAGAAACGCTGGGTTTACATCTCGAGCAATCTGTACGTCGACGAGAACGTTCAGAAGATAGAAGACATCCTCCGGCGCGCGCGCGCGGCGGATTACACCGGCGTTCTCTTCTCCGACACGAAAACGCTCACGTGGCCAATGCTCGGCGAGCCGGAGCGCTGGAAGAGGAACGCGGCGAAGGTGCGCGCGGCGGCGACGAAGCTCGGTCTCGAGCTCGTCGTCTGCGTGTTTCCTTTCGGCTACAGCGAATCATTTCTCGCGAACGACCCCAACCTTGCCGCGGGGCTGCCGATTAGAAACGCGGCGCTCGTGCGCCGAGGCGATCGGCTCGTTCCCGAGCAGCCCGCGGGTGTCAGGAACGCTTCGTTCGAAGAATGCCGGGGAGATCGCGTGGCGGACTTCGGCCTGCAGGACGATTCGGGAAAGGGTTCGTTTATCGACACGAAGATTTTCAAAGAGGGGCGCGCGTCTCTCCGTTTCGAAAATACGGGCGTCGTGAACAAGCACGGCATGGGCCGCGTGTTCCAGAGAATCGCGGTCAAGCCATGGCAGCAGTACCGGATCCGCGTCTGGATGAAAACGGAGCGTCTCACGGCGAATATGCTCGGCGTCGTCGCGCTCGTCTCCCGCCGGTCGCTGCAATACCAGGACCTCTCGATCCCGGATGAGAAGGGATTCAGATACGTCAATAGCGCGGACGATCTCACGACGGACTGGGTCGAGCAATCGGTGACGTTCAACAGCCTTGGATATTCGAGCGTGATCGTGGGCGCCGGCGTATGGGGCGCCAAAGGCGGGAAGATCTGGTGGGACGACCTGCGCGTCGACGCCGTGCCGGCGCTCAACGTGCTGCGGCGCGAAACGCTCCCCCTCGCCGTCACCGGCAGGCGCGGCGCCGTGTACGAGGAGGGAAAGGACTTCGATCGCGTCGCGGATCCCGCGCTCGGGCGTTCCCGATGGCCGGGCACCTACGATACGCGCCACGAGCCCCCCGTGATCGGCGTTCCCGCCGGCTCGCGCATCCGGGAGGGAGAACGCGTGGCGCTCTCGTGCTATCACCCCGCGATATTCGGCGGAGATCAGGTGAGCTGCACTCTTGCCGATGAAAAGGTCTTCGATCTGTGCCGGCGGCAGATCGAGTGGACGAATGAGACTCTTGCGCCGGACGGCTATTTCCTCTCGCACGACGAGATCCGCTGCGCCGGATGGGAACCTTCCGACATGAAGCGATTCCACGGCTCGGGCGAGCTTCTCGCGTACAACATCCGGCGATGCTACGAGATCGCGAAAAGCGCCGGCGGGGGCAAGCCGCTGTACGTCTGGTCCGACATGTTCGATCCGAACCACAACGCCCGGGCGAACTATTATCTCGTAAACAATTCCTTCGCCGAATCGTGGAAGGGTCTCGATTCCGAAGTCACGGTGATGAAGTGGGGCGAGCCGGAAAAGGCCGGAAAGAGCCTCGCGTTCTTTTCCCGGCGCGTCAAAAGGATCATGATCGCCGGCTTCTACGACGAGGACGTGGAAGCGAATCGCGCGCTCTGGGCGCGCGCCGCCCCCGAAGCGCCGAACGTCGTCGGCGTCATGTACACGACGTGGCGCGGCGATTATTCGAAGCTCGAGGAGTTCGCGCGTGTCTGGTGGGGAGGCGCTCGCGCGGCGACGGAGCGGCGATGACGAAAGGCTTCATCGCGCGCGGTGCTTCAGGACGAGATTATCGCCCGAACGGAACACGGCTCGTTCTGAGCGAAATAATTATGGCGTGAAAATCATTCTTCGTTTCGTTGCCGCCCCGCGACGAATCATTGCGATTTCGGCGCAATCAACCGGGAACAAAAAGTGTGCGGTGTGTGTATTACCGGTGGGGCGCCGTTCGTGGGGTCTTAGGACGAAGCGTGGTGGGCGCATTCGGCCGCGGCGCCTCGAAATTTCCCGGGGGCGAGTCGAATAAAATCCTTCTGCCTGACATTTCTCATGCTGCTTATCATGTTCTTCATCATGACGCTTGTTTGCGGCGGCAAGTAGAGTTCAATCCATTTTGCGTTTATCGGGCATTTCCTGCTACATTATTATGGTGTATCCATTTTATCGAGGAGGACCGCGGATGAGGAACGTGGCTTTGATTCTCGCGATGCTTGTGCTTGTTCCGGGATCGTCTCTCTTCGGCGCGGCGCGCCCCGTAATCTTCGCCTCGTACGCCGGGGACGGCGAGCAGCTCCATAATACGCGCATTCTCGTCGAGAGCATTCGAACCTTCGGCGGTCAGTTTGCGGATGCGCCGGTCTGGATCTATGCCCCCTCGAGCGTTCTGAAGACGCAGGAGAAGCTCGTGAAGAGTTTCTCCCCCCTCGGGGCGGACGTGAGACCGAGCGACGCGCCCCGGGAGTCGCGCGAGTTTTCCTATGCGGGAAAGGTGTTCGCGGCGGCGCGCGCCGAGGCCGCGGCGAAGGGCGCCTTCTCGATCCTCGTCTGGATGGACGAGGACACCGTCGTGCTCGCGGAGCCGCGGGAGCTCCTGCTCGTTCAGGGCAAGACTCTCGGCTACCGTCCCGTCACGCATCAGAATATCGGCTCTCTCTATTCGGAGAAGCCGGATGCGTTCTGGCGCCGCGTCTACGAAAAGCTGTCGATCCCGGAATCCGCCGTCTTCCCGATGAAGACGGTCGCCGACGGAAAGACGCTTCGCCCCTATTTCAACGCGGGACTTCTTGCCGTGCGCCCCGAGCGCGGGCTCCTGAATAAATGGGCCGAAGCCTTCTCCTCGATGTACAGCGATCCTGTTCTCGCCGAGATATGCAGGAAGGACGAGCGCGCCCGCACTTTTCTGCACCAGGCGGCGCTCAGCGGCGCAATCATGAAGCATCTCGGAAGAGACGAGATGGCGCTGCTTCCCGATGGATACAACTACCCCGTATTCTTCAAGGAGACGTACGGCGCGGACAAAGCGTTCAACACGCTCGACGGGGTCGTGACGCTCCGATACGACGTCGCGTTCCGGAATCCGGCCCCGGACTGGAGCACGAAGCTCAAGGGCCCCGCTGCAACCGTGTCCTGGCTCGAGAAACGTCTGGGGCGCAGGAGCGGCACGAGGAATGATGCCGATACGAAGATGCGGTTCAAGTTTCAGCGAGGAG
>JBAZPL010000168.1:0-5640 GCA_041648155.1 Candidatus Krumholzibacteriia bacterium | reverse complement strand
TCCCGTCCGTCGCGGTAGAGAGGCGAGTTGACGATCTCGGTGATGAGGAGCGGAGTGAGCGTCCGCGCAACGGTTCCGGCGATCCCTTCGCCCAGCTTCTGGCGTGTCCTCTTGACGACCTCAGCGCTCAACCCGTTCGCGTAGCCGATATAGAGCTCCCGGCTCTCGGTGGAGTAGAGCATGATGGATCCGCTCGAGGCGCCTGCGGCCCGGATCGCCACTTCGAGGAGCCATTTCAGGAGCCGTTCGCGATCGGTGATGTGGTTCATGTATTCGAGCGCATCTTCGAGGTGCAAGGGCCACGGATGGGAGGACGCGTCGTCCTTGCCCTGCGCGGCCGGGGAGAATTGGCCGACCGCTTCAGCGGGATTCACGATCCGCTTGCGCTCCTTTTTGAGAAGCGCAATTTCTTTATCGTAGAGCTTGCGTTTATCCGTCACGATGATGTAATCGGCCTTGAGAAACGCATCGAGGAAGGAGTCGTCGGAATACGCGGGAATACCGATAATTTCGGCGATTTCAAGCGCGACGGCCCGGGGATCGCGGTCATAGACGGCGATGATGGCGATGTCCGGGGTGCGGTGGAATTCGCTCAAAACATTGAGCTCCTCCTCGCCCCCGCCAAGGATGGCGATCTTTATGCTCGTTCCGGACACGATCCGCTCCTGCACCGTTTCGCGGCGAAATATTATGACCCATCAGGTTTTTAGCATAAGTCGAGCCAGAAGTGCGGTAACGCTATTCTTTCGCATTCCTCTTGAGCTCAATGAGGATAGTAAGGGCCTCAATCGGGGTAATAGCATTTGTATCAATGTGTTGCAAGCGCTGGCGAATGCGATCAGAATCGCGGAAAAGAGAAGTTTGCCTCGCCATGTCGGTCTCGGATGGCATCGCGCTCATCTTTTCCCGTTCGAGTGATGCCAGAATCTCGCCTGCGCGGCGGATGACCGATTCGGGCAATCCCGCGAGGCGCGCGACCTGAATTCCGTAGCTTCTGTCGCTTGCCCCCTCGCGGATCTTGTAGAGAAAAACGATTTGATCTCCCCATTCCTTCACTTCGACACGCATGGCGCGGACATGCGGAAAACGTTCCGCGAGGCGCGTGAGCTCGTGGTAATGGGTCGCGAAAAGGGTCTTCGGCCTCGGTCCGTCCCCCTCGAGAAGAAACTCGGATACCGCCCAGGCGATGCTCAGTCCGTCGAGAGTGCTCGTTCCGCGCCCTATCTCGTCGAGGATGACGAGGCTTCGTTCCGTGCAGCAGTTGAGGATTTTCGCCGTTTCGCCCATCTCGACGAGGAAGGTGCTCTGGCCCCGCGCAAGGTTGTCGCTCGATCCCACGCGCGTGAATATCCGGTCAAGCAGACTCACGGAAGCCCGGGTCGCCGGAACGTAACTTCCCGCATGCGCGAGAAGCGCGATGAGCGCGGCCTGGCGGATGTACGTTGATTTCCCGCCCATGTTCGGCCCCGTGAGTATGATGAAGCTCTTCTCGCTCGATCGAAGTTCGATATCGTTCGGTATAAAATCCTTTCCGGAAATTCGCTCGACGACGGGATGCCGTCCGTCCGTTACGATAAGGTCTCCCGTTTCGTTGATTTCCGGGCGGCAATAGTTCCGCTCGAGGGCCGTCACTGCAAGCGACGACAGGATGTCCAACGTCGCGACGGCGGAGGCAATACGCTGGATCGCCTCGCTTTCACGCGATACCGTTTCGCAGATCGTATCGAATATTTCGCGTTCGAGCGCGATTCGACGCGCGTCCGCGCTGATAATCGTCTGCTCCCTTATCTTGAGATCCTGGGTCACGTAGCGCTGCGACGAGACGAGCGTCTGCTTGGTGATATAATCCTCGGGCACCTTGTCGTCGTGGGCGCGCGAGATTTCGATATAGTAGCCGAAGACCCTGTTGTACCCGACTCTGAGCGTGGAGATTCCCGTGCGCTCCCGCTCCGATTCCTGGAGCCGCGCGATCCACGCCTTGCCATCGACGGATTCCCGCACGAGGGCGTCGAGATCATCGCGGTAGCCGCTCCGAATGACTCCTCCTTCACGCAGATGCGGCGGACTCGCGGGATCGATGCCGCGCCGTATAACGTTGAGTGAGGAAACCGGAGCGGACAAGCCGCGAGCCGCCTCCCGGATCGCGGCGGCGCCGAAACGCCCCGCGGCTTCCGCGATCACCGGAGCGCGCTCGAGCGCCTCCGCGAGGGCAAGCAGTTCGCGCGGACCCGCTTTCAGAGCGCTGATGCGCGACAAGAGGCGTTCGATGTCGGAAAATCTTCTCAGCGTCCCCCGCAACGCCCGCAGCGCAGTATGGTCCGTGAGCAGCGATTCTATCGCATCGAGGCGCCGTTCTATCACGTCGACCCTCCGCGAGGGGTGCATGAGCCATTTCCGGAGCTCGCGCGCGCCCGGCGCGGTTTCCGTCTGATCGAGATGATGGATGAGAGTCGTATCGGATGCGTTTCCCCGCAGCGGCTCGAAAACCTCGAGGTTTCGGAGCGTCTCGGCGTCGAGAAAAAGACTGTCCCGCGCGATGAGAAGCTTGATCCCGGAGATGTGCACGAGATCGTTCTGCCTCAGCTCTTTTACGAACGAAAGAAGGGCACCCGAGGCCGCGATCGCGAGCGGCTTGTCCTCGAGGCCGAAACAGGTAAGGTCGCTTACGCCGAAATGCGTCCGAAGCGCCGCGCGGGCGAATTGCTCCTCGAACTCATACGGCGCCCGTTCATCGATCGTCACGCGATTATCAAGCCCCTCTATGCGATTGCGCAGGCTGCCGGAACCGTGAGGAATGATCGCCTCGCGCAGCCTGGTTCCGGCAAGCGCTTGCTCGATCATCGGCGTACCGTCCTCTCCGGCGCTGAATTCTCCCGTTGAAACATCGAGGATAGCGAAACCGGTCCTGTCGGCACGATCGACCATGGAGATTATATAGTTGTTCTCCCGATCGACAAGCGTCGCCGGCGAGAGTGTGGTCCCGGGCGTGACGATGTCCGTGACGACGCGCTTCACGACTCCCGAGGGGCCTGGAGTGTCCTCCGCCTGGTCGCAGATCACGACGGTGCGCCCCAGCTGGAGGAGTTTTGCGATGTAGGTCTCGGCTGCATGGATCGGAACGCCGGCGAGGGGTACCGGATTGCTCTTGTCCTTGTCGCGCGTCGTGAGAGCTATATTGAGGAGCCGGGAAATCTCCTTCGCATCGTCGTAGAATGTCTCGTAGAAATCCCCTACCTGAAAGAAGAGAATCCCCTGGGGGTACCGGTTCTTGATCTCCCGGTACTGGCTCATGAGGGGCGTGAGGCGATAGTTCATTTTTCATCGCAGGGGAACGATCGCGCCGGTCAACCCGAGCCGTTCCTTCGCTCGCGCGAGATCCCTCGCGGCCGATTCCCTGCTCTCGTAGATTCCCACGCGAACGCGATGCATGACGCGTCCCTCGAGCTCGAAGCGTTCGACGCGGACGCCGCGGAACATTCCTTCAAGCTTATCGGAAACGGCAAGAGCGTTCGCTTTCGCTCCAAATGACCCGAACTGGATCGTGAACCTGCCTTCCTCTCCTGCGGGTGCCGTGGCTTCCCGCCCGGACGATACCCCCGATTCACCTCCCCCCGCCTGTTTCTCATCCTTCGTCCTGGCCATCGACGCGGCAATGAGCTGGATCTTCTCGTTCGCTCTCCCCGCTTCCAGCGACCGTGGGAACTCGTCTATCAGCGAACGGTACCTGTTGAGCGCCTTTTCCCGTTCCCCGAGCTGCTCGAGGCATTCGGCGAGCTTGAATATCGCGATCGGACTGCGATGCGATCGCGCGACGCCTTCGTATTTCCCGATCGCTTCCGCAAGCCGCCCTTCCTGCGCATCGATCTCGGCGCGCGCCAGCACGCTCCACGAGACATACTCCCCTCGGGTGATCTCGGCGAATTCGGCCGCGGCCCGGGCGTTATCGCCGAGCTGCCTGCGACAGAGGGCGGCGAAATATGCACCTTTTTCAGCGTCGCGTTCCGAACTTTCCGTCTTCCTCTCCGAGAGCAACGCGAGGGCGCCCGTATAATCCCCCGTGGCATAGCGCATCGTTGCGAGGTCGAGGCGCGCGGGACCGGCCGCGCGCTCGTTTTCGGAGGCCATGACGCGGCGATAGAGCGCTTCGGCCTTTGCGTAATCGGTTTCGATCCGTGCGAGCATGAGCAATGCGGCGGCGAGAGAGGAACGATCCATCGAAGAGCTATCCGCGATAGCGGCCCTTCTCGCGCGTTCGTATTCGGTTCGCCGGAAGAGTTCTTCGGCGCGCTTGATGCCGGAGTCCGCGGCATATGCGACAATCGCGAGCGCCGCTAAACCGGAAGCAATTGCGAGAATTCGTTTTCCCATGTTCATCTATGAGGGAATCGCGCCGGACCGAAATCCGCGGAATCGAGGCTATTTCCCCACCGCAACTTCCCCTTCGAAGGTGAAATTGACGAGGCGCTTCAAAACGACGGGAACGATGTCCCCGTCGTTCAGACTATCCGGCGGCACGAGCACATTCCTGAATTCCGGGGTTCGCCCTTTCATGGGCCGATATTCCCCTTTTTGTGCCGCACCGTCAAGGAGGATTTCGGTTCGCTTTCCAAGCTGAGCGAGGAGAATCCTCGCGCGCTGCTCCTGGACAACCGCATTCAATGCGAGCAGGCGCTCTTTCTTCCTCCCTGCGCTCACGTCGTCGCTCATCGCGCTCGCCGCCGTTCCGGCGCGCGGCGAGTACTGGAATGTGAAAGCGGCGTCAAAGCGGGCTTCGCGCACGAGATCGAGCGTTTGCCCGAATTCCTGATCGGTCTCCGAGGGGAAGCCTACGATGATGTCCGTCGTGACGGCGATGTCCGGCACGATCCCCCGGGCTTCCCGCAGTTTCTCGAGATACGTCTCCCTCGTGTAACCGCGATTCATCGACGCAAGAATGCGGTTGCTTCCCGCTTGCACCGGAAGGTGAATGTGGCTGCAGAAACGCCTCTCGCGCGCCATGAGCTCGAAGATCGCCGCGTCGATGTCTCGCGGATGGCTTGTGAGGAACCGCAGTCGACGGACTTCCGTTTCCGCGAGAATGTGTCCGACGAGCCCGCTGAATTCGATCGGGCCGTCGCGGTATGCGATGACGTTCTGTCCGAGCAGCGTGACTTCCTTCGCTCCGCCGGCAACGACGGACGATATTTCGCGAATGATAGAATCGGCGCTTCTGTTCCGTACCTTCCCGCGGAGATAGGGCACAATGCAGTACGAGCAGTAATTCTCGCATCCTTTCGTTATCGAAATGTATCTCGATACGCGCCTGTTCGATTTCGAACGGGGCGCCTCGTATGCGCCATCGCCATCCATCTCGAGAAACGTGAAGCGTCCTCCTTCCTGGACGGCTGCCGCAATTGCGTCCGGCAGAAGCGCATAGCTGTCCGTCCCAGCCACGATTCTCACGGCAGGAACGAGGTCGAAGAGCGCGGTGCCGAGACGCTGCGCCATGCAGCCGCAGACGACGATCACCGCGTCGCGGTGCCTCGAAAGATCGAGAAGACGCCCGATCGCCCGCTGCTCCGCATGATCGCGCACGCTGCAGGTATTGACGATGATGCAGTCGGCGTCGTCGGGAGTGCGGACGATCGCGTGCCCGCGTTC
>JBAZPL010000167.1:0-5690 GCA_041648155.1 Candidatus Krumholzibacteriia bacterium | reverse complement strand
TAGTGCGCGTTCTTGGGAATGTCGACGCGCCGGCCGATGCGCCGCCAATCGCTCGTGCCCATAAGGGTGCGCGTGTACCCGTCGGCGTAGTAGCGATCGTTCACGCGCTTGCCGTTCTTGTCGTAGAATCTCACGTAGATGTTCGCGCGGTCTTCCTGCCCCCGGTTTTTCTGGAGACCCTTCCCGCGCATCTCGGCGGCGAACCACAGGCGGTACCCGGGCGGTACGGGGTGCCGCTGCGCGAGAACCATCCACCGATCGACGTTGTACACTCCCCGCAGGCAATACGCGAATTGTCCGCTCTTTTTCTCGTCGATCGATTTGCCGCAGATGTTTTCCTTCTTACCCGCGCCGTCGAAATATTCGAGCTTCCAGCCGACCGGCTGCGCCCCGTCCCATTCCTCGAAAGACGGGTTCGTGATGAGGTTCACGCCGAGTGGTGAGGCGGGAACCGTTTGCTCTTTCGCCTTTTCGCCGCAGCCCGCAGCCGAAACCAGAAGCGCCATCAGCGCGGCAACCGCCGCCGAACGCCGTGATGTCATGCAATCCTCATTTCTCCGTTTTATCCTTGCCGTAATCCTTCCACTTATCCAGCATCGCCCCGAGCCTGTCCACCACGATTCGATTCACCGAACCCTTCGGATACACGCCCTTTTTCGACGGCTTTCCCGCGGGAAGCCCCGTCAGGATCGAGATTCCCTCGTCGACCGTGCGAACCGGATAGACATGGAATTTCTTCGCCGCGACCGCGCGGACGACCTCTTCGTCGAGCATGAGATCGGACACGTTCTGCTCGGGGATGATGACGCCCTCGGATCCCTTGAGGCCACGGGCCTTGCACACGCGGAAGAATCCCTCGACCTTCTCGTTCACGCCGCCGATCGGCTGGATCTCCCCCTTCTGGTTGATCGAGCCCGTCACGGCGATGTCCTGCCTGAGCGGGAGCTTGCCGATGCTCGAGAGGATCGCGTAGAGCTCCGTGGATGAGGCGCTGTCGCCGTCGACGCCGCCGTACGATTGCTCGAAGCAGAGGCTCGCGCTCATGGCGATCGGCCGGTCGCTGCCGTATCTTCCCCTGAGAAAGCCCGAGAGGATGAGCACGCCCTTGTTGTGCGAGCGCCCGCTCATGTCCGATTCGCGCTCGATATTGATGACACCGGAGTTGCCGAGCGCCGTCCGCGCCGTGATGCGCGAGGGCCTTCCGAACATGTAATCGCCGAGATCGTACACGGACAGCGCGTTCACCTGACCCACGACGGCGCCCGAGGTGTCGATCATGAGCGTGCCCTCATCGATGCGTTCCTGGATCTTGTCCTCGAGGAGGTTCAGACGCTGCGCGCGGCACCTGATCGCCTTTCGCACGTTATCGCCGGTGACGGATCCGTTCCCCTCCTCGCGCGCGCGGTAATCGGATTCGCGAATGACGTCGGCGATCTCGCTGAAACGCGTCGAGAGCTTGTTCTGGCGCCCCGCGAGCCTCACGCCGTACTCGACGACCGCGGCGACTCCCGAACGATTGAACGGTTTCAGATGTTCCTTCACGGAGAGCGCCTTGATGAATCCCGCGTACTGCCGGACGACGCCGGTCGAGTTCTTCACCTCGCGATCGAATTCCGCCTTGATCTTGAACACCTTCTGGAAATCCTCGTCGAGCGAGTAAAGGAGATAGTAGAGGTAGTCGTCCCCGATGAGCACGATCTTGACCTTGAGCTTCATCGCTTCGGGCTTCATGGTCGACGATCCCATGAGGCTCCACGGATCGTAGCTCTGTATGAGCGCTTCGCTGCTCTTGAGCGTCCGCTTGAGGCTCTGCCACACGCCCGGCTCGGTGAGAACGTCGAGCGCGTTCAGGACGAGGTACCCGCCGTTCGCGCGATGGAACGATCCGGCGCGGATGTTCAGGTGATCCGTCTTCGTGACGCCCCCGAAGACGATGTCGCGCTCGATCGCGCCGAAGAGGTTTCGGAAATTGGGAAAATTCTCTATGATGACGGGGGGCGCCTTCGTCTCGGAGTTGTCGACGACGACGTTCACGCGAAATTCCCTGAACGGGTCCTCCCGCTCGCCGGGTTCCATCGCGGAGGCGCTCTGCTGCGGCGGGCCGTCCTCATCGGAGGGGCGGAAAAGATCGAGCTTCTGCATGAGCGTTTCCTCGACCTCGTCGAGCTCTTTCGAGAGCGCTTCGTTCCCGTATTTCCGCGCGATTTCCTCAATGAGGTCGTGGATGACGGGGCTCACCGTGTCGGAGTCGAGCTGCTCGAGGCGCTTGTTCGCCGCGCGCTCGAGATCCTTCACCTGCGAGTAGACGGTTTGCATCCTTTCCGAGAGCTTCTCCGCGGACTCCTCGTACTTCTTGATATTCTCCTTCGGCATCTTCCCTTCCTCGGCGAGTTTCTGGAGCTGCGGGAAGTTGACCGGATTGCCGTCGACGACGGGCAGAAGCTCGGGTTTCATGATGGGACCGACCTGCATGCGGACCATCGTGAATCCCTCGCTCGCGATATCCTTCTCGAACTTCGAAACGATGTCCTTCTGCTTCACCTGAAACTCTTCGACAAGCTTCTTGCGGCGATCCTTGTAGTAATCGCTCTGGAACACGGACGAGATCTTCGAAAGGAGCTCCGCGATCAGGCGATTCATGTCGGCGGAGAACTTGTTCCCCTTTCCCGCTTCGAGCTCGATCATCCGGGGCATGTTCGGATTCTTGAAATTGTTCATGTAGCAGATGTCGGAAGGTATGGGACCTTTTTTGTCGAGGCGCTCGAGGAGGTGCTTGATCGTCGTCGTCCGGCCCGTTCCCACGAGCCCCGTGATGAAGATGTTGTATCCCCGGTGCTCGAGCTTGAGCCCCATTTTGATGGCGGAAAGCGCCCGGTCCTGCCCGATGATATCCTGGCACGGCTTGATATCGTCGGTCGTCTTGAAATCGAACAGACTGGAGGCGCAGCGCCACCGCAATTTGGACGGCGGGAGCTCGCGCGCGCGTATCGCTTTCTTCATTATCGATCCTCCGTACGAATGATGCCGCGAACGTCGTCCGAAGAGGCGCTCACGCGAGCCGTTTCACAATGATGGCGGTCGCGTCGTCGCGCCACTTCTCGTTCGCGCCGTATTTATATACTTCCATAAAAAGCCGCTCGATGATCACGGATGCCTTCTCCTGCCGTTCCCTCTTGACGAGCTCGATCAGACGCTCATTGCCGAAGGGCTCGCCCTTCGGATCTTCGCGCTCCACGAACCCGTCGGTGTAGAGGACCAGGATGTCCCCCACGTCCATGAACGCAAAACCGCGCTTGAAGGTCATATCGGCGACCGGACCGAGGATCGTCCCTCCGACGGTCAGCGATTGGGTCTCCGATCCCCTGATAAGGAACGGGGCGTTGTGTCCCGCGTTGACGTACACGAACGTTCCGTTTTCCTCGAGCTCTCCGTACACGAGAGAGATGAAGCGCGACGAGAGGAAGCTCCCGTTGATCACGCGGTTCAGCTTTCCGATGAGGCTCGAGATCTTGAACTCGCGCTCGACTCCCATCCTGAGCCCGGTGATAACGTCGCGGGCAAGCAGCGCCGCCGGCAGTCCGTGCCCGCTCGCGTCCCCGATCGCCAGCCCGATCATCTTGCTGTCGAAAATGTGGAAATCGTAGAGGTCCCCCCCGACGAACTCCGCCGCAATCGACCGCCCCGAGATGTCGTAGCCGCCAAAAACGGGATCGTGCTTCGGCAAGAGACTCTTCTGGATCTCGTACGCTTCCTGGAAGACCACGCCGAAGCTGCGCGTGGACCTGATGTAGTTGAGCGTGTTGCGGAGCGAATTGAGCGAGAGCTCGATGAGCTCGCGCTCCCACCCCGTTCCGAGCCTGAACGCCATGAGAAACTGGTTCTCCTCGCCTATGACGACCGCGACGCTGTTGTTGCCCCAGGGAGGATAATTGGAATCGCTGTAGATATAGGCCTTGTGCTCGATGACGAGCGCCAGCGCCGGATCGCTCCGGGGAATGGAGACCGGCCACGGATCGCGCGAGTCGCCGACCGGGCCCTTGACCTTCTCGTACGAGCCCCCTTTGCGGCGATAGAGAGATCCGCTCTGTATTTTGAGATCGGCCCCGAACGACTGGGCGAGCTCGTCGAGCACGAGAATATTGAGATCCTTGGCACTCGCCTTGCCGATCTGGGCGAGGAGCGAATCGAATTTTCTATAGAACGCTTTCGGCTGAAACTCTTTCGGTTCCATGAGATACACCCCTGATTCCATCGACCCCTGCAAGGCACAAGATACGGCATGAGCGGCGTCCGGCGCAACGCTTCTTTGCCGCGCGCGGGTCCTGTCGCCCATTGCACCCCGCCCGTGCTCGCTCGCAAAGCTCGCTGCGCAGCGGGCGGGGGCCCCATGGGCGCCACCCGCGCGAATTTGCTGGTGCGGAAGTGCCGCTGCGCGGGTATAATACACGAAAGGCCTCCGTCTATCACTTGGTACGCACAGCATTAAGAGAAGGGGCGGTGACAGGGATGCTCGACAGAAGGAAATTCCTCGCGGGTCTCGCGGTGGGCGCCGCGGCGCTCCTCGTTCCCAAGGGGAAGCTCCCCGCTTTCCCCGTTCAGAAAGACGCAAAACCCGCGCAAAAATCGAAAACAGAAAAGTACACGATGGCGGTCGTCAAAGGCGCCGATCCGACGCTCGTCACGCGAAAGGCCGTCGATCTCATCGGCGGGATGGGCTCATTCGTTTCGCGGGGGGACGTCGTCCTCGTGAAACCGAACATCGGATGGGACCGCACGGAGGAGCAGGCCGCCAATACGAATCCGTTCGTCGTCGCCGCCCTCGTCGCCATGGCGCTCGAGGCCGGAGCGAAGAAGGTCGTCGTGGCGGACAACCCGTGCAACGACGCGCGGCGCACCTACAAGCGGAGCGGCATCGGCGAAGCGGCGAAGAAGGCAGGCGCCGAGGTCCTCTTCATGGAGGACCGCCATTACGTGAAAACGAATCTCAATGGCGAGGTTCTCAAGGATTGGCTTGTATTCCGCGGCGCGCTCGACGCGGACAAGATCATCAACGTTCCCGTCGCGAAGCACCACGGCCTCGGCGGGGTGACGCTCATCATGAAGAATCTCATGGGAGTCACCGGGGGCGCGCGAAACCTCATGCACCAGAGGCTCCCCGAGAGCATCGTCGATCTCCAGGCGTTCTTCAAACCGCAGCTCAACGTGCTCGACGCGGTCAGGATCCTCAAGGCGAACGGCCCCCAGGGCGGAAGCACTGCGGACGTCCAGAAGCTCGATACGGTCGCTGCCAGCGCCGATCCGGTGCGCCTCGAGGCGTACGGGATCACACTCTTCGGCAAAAAGATCGAGAACTTCCCCGCGGTTGGGCTGGCGGAAAAACGCGGCCTTGGGGTCAAGGATTTCCGGAGCACGGGATTCATCGAGGTCAACCTCGGGTAACGAATGATGAAGAACCTTCGGCGCGCGTCGCAGATAGTCTTCTTCCTCTTCTTCGTCTATCTGTTCATCCAGACGGAGTACAAGGGGCGTAACGAGCTCGGCCTTCCCGTGCGGCTCTTCCTCGATTTCGATCCGCTCATAGCGCTGAGCGCGCTCCTCTCCTCGCACGCGGTACGCGCGGTGTTCCTCTTTTCCCTCATTACCGTTGCGCTCACGATTTTCCTCGGGCGCTTCTTCTGCGGCTGGGTGTG
>JBAZPL010000166.1:0-5718 GCA_041648155.1 Candidatus Krumholzibacteriia bacterium | reverse complement strand
CAACACCACGTTCCGTCGTCGATCGCTCGAGAACCACGCTCCCTCGGCCAGGAATTCGACCCCGCTAGAGCGGTTTGCGGGTACAGGGCACCGCTACCTCCCCGTCTAGCACGATCCCCAAAAAAAATAATCTGGTGGAGATGATCGGGTTCGAACCGACGACCCCCTCGTTGCGAACGAGGTGCTCTCCCAGCTGAGCTACATCCCCACCCTATGATACTACTATTAGCGTTTTTCGCGCCTGGCGGCAAGGCATTTCATGGCGGAGAGAGAGGGATTCGAACCCTCGGAGCAGAAACCTGCTCAACGGTTTTCGAGACCGTCCCATTCAACCACTCTGGCATCTCTCCGCGCATCGATCGAACCGGATCGGCCTTGAGCGCGGCGGCTCTTATATAATAAAATGGCGGAGAGAGAGGGATTCGAACCCTCGGAGGGTATTTCTCCCTCACACGATTTCCAATCGTGCCGATTCAGCCAGCTCTCGCATCTCTCCGTTTATCGCTTCCCGAGCGCACATCCTCGAAAAATTTCTGCAGAAGCAAAAGGCTTTCCGCCTCCCGCACCCCTCCCGTCACATCGATGCGGTGGTTGAAGAGCTCCGCCTCGTGAAAGTCGTCGATCGATCCGCAGGCGCCGCTCCGCGGCTGCCTCGCGCCGAACACGACGCGGCCCACGCGGGAAAGATAAAAGGCTCCCATGCACATGTGGCACGGTTCGACGGTCACGTAGACGGTGCAGCCGTCGAGGCGCCAGTCGCCCAGAACCCGGGATGCGGCGTCGATCGCCATGATCTCGGCGTGCGCCGTGGCGCGTCTTCTCGCCTCGACCCTGTTGCATCCCCGGGCGATAACGCCATCGTCCTTCACGACGACGGCGCCGATGGGAACCTCGTTCTTCCGGAAGGCCTTCGAGGCTTCCGCGAGCGCTTCCCCCATCCACCGCTCGTCGTCCATCACCGCGTCGCGACGCGGGGCGGAAGCGCGCCCACGATCGATTGGAGCACGAGCATCGCGACGTCCTCGAAGGGAGGAGCGCCGTACTGGTCGCGTCCCGTTCCCGTGACGCCGCCGACCCGCCGGTCGACGCCGCCGCTCGTCAGAACGCTCCGATCCTCGCTCCGCACCGCTTCCTTGGTATTCTCGTCGCCCCCATCCCAAAGAATTTTACCCGAACCCATGTCGACGAGCGTGAGCATCGCGCCCACCTGCGTGGCGGAAGTGGTCGCACCCTCGCGATAATCCGCCTCATCCTTGTGCCAGAGGTATACGTGGGGAATGAGGAGCACCTCGACATTCAGCGTGAGCTTGAGCTCTCGAAGGAACACGCTGTCGACCTCGTGTTTCGTCGCCCACAGCTCCTGGAAAGCGGCGTACCTCTCTCCGAGCTTGCCCCGCGCAACGGCACCCTTGAACTGCTCTGGTGATATGAACTTATAGTCCGTGCGCTCGCTCAGGAGCTCGGCAAGAATCCTGTTCATGGTGCGCTCGGACTGCCGCTGGGGATCCTCCGCCTCGATGATGGAGCTGATGAAGGGAGCGATGAGAATCCCGCTCACGGCGTTCGGGTCGAACGCCGGATCGCTCTTGATCATTGAGGGATGCGGAGGCCTGCAGCCCGCGAGCAGAACGAGCATAACCGCTGAAAAGATCATGAGTTTCTTCATATCGCCATTCCTTGATAAACGCCCGCGGATACCCGCATAACCATATAGACGCATGAGAAGATATAATCATGCGCCCCCTGCGTTGTCAATATTGAAAGGGATAGGGAGATTCTCCGGCCGCCGGGGGCAGAGAGTTTCCAACTTCCGTCTTATCGGCGATTCCGCGGCGGGGAGCCGCGAGGCCAGGACACCCGAGGCTCCCCGCGTTTCCGGAGCTGAAATTGAAATCGGATGTTCCCTTGACGATCATGCTTCCGAGAATCCACGGCGTGCCGGTGAAGTGAACGTCGCCCTGGGTTCGTGGCGGTCTTGTCGACGGGAACGGGATTGCCGCCGGTGTGCGCGCTTCCCTGGACCTGGACGTTGTCGCCCGTTGTCGTCACGCCCGGCATGTGTACAACAAAGCATAGGCCACGGAGAGCCCTAAGGGCTGAAAAAATCAGCCGCTATTTTGCACGCGGCAATGCAGCTTTTCGGGCATTCGGCTCGATAGCGCTCTCGCGATTATTCGGCGTCGAGCCCCGGAACGGATTGAGAGAGGCGCTCCCTCGAAAGGAGGTACTGCCAATACTTCTCCGTCTCCTCCTCGACCCAACGCAGATCCTCTTCGCCGAGGTGGCGGAAACGTCCCTGCGCCATGAGGTAATCCTTGATCGGCGAGGGTTCGAAGTCCTTCCAGATCTTCCACGTCTTACCGTCGTCCGTCACCTCGAGGAGCGGGAAGACCTTCGCGGTCACCGCCTGGCGAGCCATCGCGACGGAGAGCTCGGGGGCGAGCTTCCATCCCGTCGGGCACGGCGCGAAGACGTGCAGGAACCGCGTTCCCTTGAACTCCCGCGCCCGTTTGAACTTCTCGATGAGGTCCTGCGGGTACGCGACGGAAGCGGTCGCGATGTAGGGAATCGAATGGGCTGCCATGATGTCGACGATCTTCTTCTTCGGGCGTTTTTTCCAATTCTCCCCGGGGGTCGTCGTCGTCCACGCGCCGATCGGCGTCGAGGAGCTCCGCTGGATCCCCGTGTTCATGTAGGCTTCGTTGTCGTAGCAGCAGTAAATAATATCCTCGTTGCGTTCGGCGGCGCCGGAAAGCGCCTGGAGTCCGATATCGAACGTTCCCCCGTCCCCCGCCCACGCCATAACGACGGTCTCCGTATCGCCCCGCATCTCGAGACCGGCCTTGAGTCCCGACGCGGCCGATGCCGCGGTCTCGAACGCCGTGTGGAGGATCGGCACCTTGAGCGACGAGTGAGGAAACGGCCCGTCGATGACGGACCAGCAGCACGCGGGAAGGACAATCGCGGTCCGGGGCCCCAGCGCCTTGAGGGCGAAGCGCATCGCCTGCGTGGCGCCGCATCCCTGGCAGGCCAGGTGTCCGGAGGTCATGAGCTCGCTCGTCGGGATCTGAGCCGTTGCTTTCATATCTTCACCCCAATCCAGTTGATGCCGGGCTCGGGTTTTGTGTCGTTGATCGCTTTGTCGGCGATCTCGCGTATGACCTTCGGCGTCACGTCGCGTCCGCCGAGACCCGCGATATAGCCGATTATCGGAACATTCGTCCGCCCGTAGAGGGCGCTCTTCACTTCCTGAAAGAATATGCCATGGTGTCCGAACGAGATGTTCCGGTCGATGACGGCGACCTTTTTCGCCCGGGAAAGCACCTGGTAGACTTCTTCGAAGGGAAACGGCCTGAACACCCTGATCTTGAGAGAGCCGATCTTGATCCCTTCATTGCGCATCTCGTCGATGACGGCGCGCGTGGTCGAGGCGATGGTGCCGGAAGTGACGAGGATGTAGTCGGCGTCCTCGCAGCGGTACGGCTTGACGACGCCGTAGCCGCGGCCGAAATGCTTCTCGAATTCGCGGTCGACGTCGCGCACGACGGTCCGCGATTCTACCATCGCCTGCTCGATCATATAGCGGAGCTCGAAGTATTCCCCCGGGCCCGCGAGATTGCCGAAGGCGTGCGGGTCGTCGATGTCGATCCTGTGTTTCGGCTTGTAGGGAGGCAGGAAGGGCCGCACCTGCTCGGGCTCGAGGATGTCGACGATCTCGAAGGTGTGCGAGAGAAAGAAGGCGTCGAGGACAACCATGACGGGGAGCATCACCGTTTCGGCGATCTTGAACGCCTGCACGATCGTGTCCTGCGTCTCCTGGTTGCTCTCGCAGTAGATCTGGAGCCAGCCGGTGTCGCGCTGCGAGAGGGAGTCGTTCTGGTCGGTCCAGATGCTCCACGGAGGGCCGACCGCGCGGTTGACGTTCACCAGCACGATCGGAAGCCGGGCTCCGACCGCCCAATGGATAATCTCGTGCATGAGGAGAAGCCCCTGCGACGAGGTCGCGGTGAAGGTCCGCACGCCGGCGGCGGAAGCTCCGACGCACGCGATGAGCGCGCTGTGCTCGGATTCGACCGCGATGAACTTCGCGTCGAGCTCCCCCTTGGCGCACATCTCGGAGAGAAGCTCCACGATCTGCGTCTGGGGAGTTATCGGGTACGCGGAGATTACCTTGACGTCGCTGGCGCGCACGCCGTAGCTCACGGCGTGGTTACCCATGATAACCTTCTTCATCTTCCCTCCTCCCGCGTCGATATGGCGCTGCGCGGGCATTCGGTCACGCAGACGAGGCATCCCTTGCAATAGTCGTAATCGAATTCATACTCGTCGGCGAGACGTTTGACCGCGACGTCGGGGCAGAATACCCAGCAGTTGTCGCAATAATTGCAAACGCCGCACGAGAAGCAGCGGTCCGCTTCGCGGCGCAGAAGCTCGCCGTCGTATCCGGTGAATATCTCGCCGTAACCCGCGAGCGCCTGCTCGACGGGGATCCGCGGCACGAGCGCGCGCTTCCCCTTCGTGAAGTAGGCGGTGTTGATGTTCTCGATGCTGATCGTGCGCGGCTCCTCGACCGCCGGTTCGGGCTCTCGCGAAAGCATCCGGCCGATGCGTTCGGCGGCCTTGCGCCCGGCCGCGATCGCCTCAACCACGCTCGCCGCGCCCGTCACGATGTCTCCCCCCGCGAAGATCTTTGTGTTGCGCGTCTCTCCGGATTCGTTCTGTATCTGAATAAGCCCGCCGCTCACCCCCACGGCTTTCTCGAACGGGGAGGTGTCCCCCTCCTCGCCGATCGCGGTGAACAGCGTATCGATCTCCATCGTGAATGTTTTATTCCCGTCGGCAACGGGACGCCTGCGGCCCGATTCGTCGGGATCGCCGAGCTTCATCTGCTGGAAAACGACGCTCAGCGGCCCCGCGCTGCCGCGCGTTATGCTTTTCGGCGCGGCGAGGAAATGGAAAAACACGCCTTCCTTCTCGGCCTCCTCGATCTCGTCGGGAATCGCCGGCATCTCGTTCATCGTGCGGCGATACACGACGGTGACCTCGCTCCCGGAGCGCCGCGCGCACCGCGCGACGTCCATCGCCGTGTTGCCGCCTCCCACGACGACCACTTTCTTTCCGGGGGCGGCCTTTTCGCCGCCGTTCACCTTCCGCAGGAACTCGAGCCCGCGCTGGACGCCCGGCCCGTCCTCCCCGGCGACGCCCATCGGACGGCTGCGCGTGAGGCCGGTGCCGATAAAGACCGCGGCGAATTCCTTCTCGAGGCTCTCGAGCATGACCGCGCCGCCGAGGGGCGTGCGCGTTTTCACCGTAATGGGCCCCGATTCGAGAATCGATCCGATGACGCGGTCGAGCAGGTCGTTCGGCAGCCGGTACTCCGGAATTCCCCAGCGGAGCGTGCCCCCGAGGGCGCCTTCGCCCTCGAAGATCGTGACCGGGTATCCCTGCCGCGCGAGGTAAAACGCGCACGAAAGGCCCGCCGGTCCGCCGCCGACCACCGCAATTTTCTCTTTCTTCGTCGCGCGCGTCTTCTCCATCCATTTCGGATTATCGAGCCCCGCGTCCCCGATCGAGCGCTCGATCGCGGGAATATTGATCGCCTGATCGAAATCCTTCCTCGTGCATTTCTCCATGCAGGGATGGAAACAGACGCGCCCCGTCACCGAGGGCATCGGGTTCGATTCGATGATCGTCCGCCACGCCTGCTCGTAGTCGTTC
>JBAZPL010000165.1:0-5859 GCA_041648155.1 Candidatus Krumholzibacteriia bacterium | reverse complement strand
GAGAAAGCGGCTCTCCATTCCCCTCTCGCGTTCTGGGCGCCGATGGCGTCGAACATCTATCACGACGTGTTCTGGTATCCGACTGTCGGGCGCCGGAAGATAGCGCGATTCAACCGGACGGAGTGGGGAAAACTTTGGCGGGAGTACCGTGGACGCTCGTGACTGAGGGTATGATAAGAGCTTTTGCCGCTGCCAAGATCAACCTCTATCTCGATGTCCTTCGCCGTCGGGAAGACGGCTACCATGACATCGAGACCTTCTACCAGCCCGTGTCCCTCTGGGACGAACTCACTCTCGAGAAAACGCCGGCCGGGATCGAGGTTAAGGGGGACGATCCCTCGATTCCCTGGAACGAGGACAATCTCTGCCATCGGGCGGCGCGGCTCATTCTCGAGAGCTCCGGAGCGAAGGGCGGCGTGCGGATCAGCGTCGCAAAGGGGATTCCGTCGGGAGCCGGGCTCGGCGGGGGGAGCTCCGACGCCGCGGCAACGCTGCTCGCCATGAATGAGCTTTTTCGATGCGGTTTCTCGAATGAAGAGCTGCAGAAGCTCTCTCTGGCCCTTGGGAGCGACGTGCCGTTCTTCATCTTCGGCAGGTCCGCCGTCGGCCGTGGCAGAGGGGAGTTGCTCGAGGCGGTACCGGGGTTGCGCGGAGGCTGGATTCTGATCGTAAAACCAAACGTAACTGTTTCTACGAGGTGGGCTTATCAGAATTTCAATTTAATATTGACAAAGGGCACAGGCGGAGCTACACTTGCAGCGTTACTGGAAGGAATACAGAGGTTTCCGGCCGTCCGGCTTGAAACTCGAAATAGTTTTGAAGCGGGTGTGGTAGAGCGTTTTCCCGGTGTCTCGGGGATTCTTTCGGCTCTCAGATATGAGAAGCCGGTCTTGAGTTCTCTGAGCGGGAGCGGCTCAGCCTGTTTTGCGGTTTTTGAAGTGGAAAGCAGAGCGAGGGAGGTCGGCGAGCGTTTCAATGGCGAAGGGTTTTTCACTCGACTCGTTCAGCCTGTAACGCAGGCCAATCGCATTTCTTCCAAGAAGGGGTCGAGGTAATCGTCTAGGGGGGGAACATGGAGATCACCGAGATTCGGATTTCGCTCAGGACGGACAACAAGCTCAAAGCGTTTGCGAGCATTACCCTCGATAATCGCTTCGTGATCCGGGGGCTGAAGATTATCGAAGGCGCAAAGGGCGTTTTCGTGGCCATGCCGAGCCGCAAACGGCCCGATGGGACTTTTCAGGATATCGCCCATCCGATAAACAACGAGACTCGCTCGTGGATGGAGCAGAAGGTTATCGACGCCTATCATCTGGAAAAGGAGAAGATGGCCACCGAGGCGGGCGTTGAGATTGCGCAGGATTGACGGAGAAACGTTCAGGCTCCAAATATCGGCTGGGGCGTCGTCAAGCGGCAAGACACGGGACTTTGGATCCTGGATCGGAGGTTCGAATCCTCCCGCCCCAACCACAATGGTTGCTGGAAGGGTGGCCTCATCGGTCACCTTACTTTTATGGAGGGAACCGGCATGTACTATGAGCTCAAGCTGATCGCGGGAACGGCGAATCCCGAGCTCGGAAAGAAGATCTCTGAGTATCTCCAGGTTCCCCTCTGCGAAGTTGAAATCGGGCATTTCTCCGACGGCGAGCTCAAGGTGCGTATCGAGGACAATATCCGCGGAAGGGATATCTTCATCATTCAGTCGACCTTCGCGCCGGCGGACAACCTGCTCGAGCTTCTCCTCATCATCGACGCATGCCGTCGCGCTTCGGCGCACCGGACGACCGCGGTTATACCCTATTACGGCTACGCCCGGCAGGATCGCAAGGATCAGCCCCGTGTCCCCATATCGGCGAAGCTCGTCGCGAATCTCATCACGGTCGCGGGCGCGGATCGCGTCCTCGCCCTCGAGCTTCACGCGGCGCAGATTCAGGGATTTTTCGACATCCAGGTCGATAATCTTTTTGCGGCGCCGGTGTTGTTTGAATATATTCGGGAGAAGAAAATGCGGAACATCACGGTCGTCTCGCCCGATGTCGGCGGCATCAAGATGGGCCGGGCCTTTGCGAAGCGCCTCGGCGCCAACCTAGCCATCGTCGACAAACGGCGGACCACCGCGGACAATTCCGAGGTCATGAATATCATCGGCGAGGTCGCGGGGAGCGACATCGTCATTCTCGATGATATCATCAGTACGGCCGGGACGATCACCCAGGCCGCCGAGGTATTGAAGGATGCGGGCGCGCGGAAGATCATCGCCGCCGCCACGCACCCCGTCTTTTCCGGGGAGGCGTTCAAGAGGATAGAGGAATCGCCGATCGAGGAAGTCATCGTGACGAACTCGATCCCCGTCAAGGGCGGCCTGCCGTGCAGCAAGATCAAGGTTCTCGACGTGTCGCCTCTCCTCGGCGAGGCGATACGGCGGATCCATACGGGAGAATCGATCAGCAATCTTTTTGTGTAACGTTGGAGGAAATCATGGAGAAACCGAAACTGAAATCGCACCCGCGCACGGGAGCCGGCAAGGAAGGCGCAAAGCGTCTCCGCGCTTCCGGGGAGATCCCCGCGATCCTGTACGGGCACAAGCGCGAGCCCGTGTCTCTCGCCGTTTCCCAGAAGGACATCTGGCACATCCTGCACACGGCGACGAGTGAGCACATGATCCTGAGCCTCGACGTCGAGGGCTCGAACGAGGGATCGATTCTCACGCTCGTGCGGGACATCCAGCATCATCCGGTGTCGGGTGACGTCCTCCACATCGATCTCCAGAGGATTTCGATCGATGAGAAGCTTCATATCGGCGTGCCTATCGAACTTGCCGGTGCGGCGAAGGGCGTCAAGGACGAGGGGGGTGTTCTCGATCACGGCATCCGGGAGTTGACCCTCAACGTGAAGCCGATGGAGATACCGGAAAAGGTCTCGATAGACATTTCGCACCTCGAGATCGGTCATTCGGTTCATGTCTCCGATCTCATCGCGCTCTATCCCGATCTCGAAATCGTCGACGATCCGAATACGACGATCGCGCATGTTTCCGCGCCGAAGAAGCTCGAGGTCCTCGTTCCGGAGCCCGGCGCTCCCGCCGCGGCCGCCGTAGCCGCGGATGCGGAAGAAGGGGAAGGAGAAGAATCGGCGGAAGGCGCAGTGGAATCGGAAGAGGGAAAGGGCAAGGAAAAGGGCAAGGAGAAGGGCAAAGAGAAGGAAGAGAAAAAAGAGAAAAAAGAGAAAAAAGAGAAGAAAGGAAAATAGTACTTCTTCATGTCGGAGGTTGCGATCGTCTGCGGGCTCGGCAATCCCGGGCCGGAATACCGCTCGAACCGGCATAATCTCGGATTCATGGCGCTCGATACCCTATCGGAGCGCCATTCTTTATCATGGCGGCGCGCGGCGGGGCCCGCGCAGGTCGCGCTCTGGCGCGCCGCCGGCCGTGTGGTCACCCTCATCAAACCCCTCATTTGGATGAACGAGTCGGGGGCGGCGCTCGCGAAGCACGGAGGCGCGACCAAGGACGCTCTCCTCGTCGTGTGCGACGACTTGAACCTTCCCCTCGGCGCGCTCAGGCTCCGTCCGCGCGGCGGGAGCGGGGGGCACAAGGGGCTCGATTCCCTCATCGAACATCTCGGCACCGCGGATTTTCCGAGACTCCGTCTCGGCATCGGCAGCGCCCTGCCGGACGTCGACTGGGTGGAATTCGTGCTGTCCGACTTTCTCCCGGAGGAACGCGAGGCGGTGAACGGCATGGTTGAGACGGCGGCGGACGCGATCGAGACGACTGTGCGCCAAAGTCTCGACGCCGCGATGCGGCGGTTCAACGCGACAGGGGGAACGACGGACCAGGGCGCAGGCTCCCCTTGACCGTGCGACCTCTCCGTGTTATATTATCAGCCACTTACGGCGTATCCGTCAGCAGCCGTATATTATCCCTGCCTTCACGGCGGGTATCCCCTCCAGTGAAGGCCATTTCAAGTCCGAAGGGAGGAATTCATCTATGCGGGCGTACGAGTGTATCTACATTCTGAACCCGTCCCTCGACGAGCAAGCGGTAAAGGAAAAAGCGGTAAAGTACGGTGAGATCGTCACCGCTCGCCAGGGGCAGGTCACGAGCGTCGATCAGTGGGGCAAGCGCAGGCTCGCCTACCCGATCAACAAGGTCTTCGAGGGATATTACACATTCATGCGTTTCACGGGGGACGTCGAGATCCTGAAGGAGCTCGGAAGGGTGTTTCGTTTCGACGAAGCGGTGGTCCGGCATCTCATCTGCGTCGAAGAGCGTCCGAAGCCGGTCGAAGCGGCGAAATCGCCCGCCGAGGGGAAGTGAGGAATCATGGCAATGAACGACAAGAGGAACGACAGGAAGAACGATAAGAAGAAGAAAAAAGAGAAGCGGCTGCTGCCGACCAAGCCGTGCAGGTTCTGCATGGACGATCTCCCGATCGATTACAAGGATCAGTCATTCCTGAGCCGTTTCATCACAGAACGCGGGAAGATGACGCCTCGGCGCATCACGGGAACATGTGCCTGGCATCAGCGGTTTCTCGCAAGGGCGATCAAGCGGGCGCGCGCCATTGCCCTCCTGCCCTACGTGAGAGAGTATTTTCGCTAAAGGGAGAGTCATATGGAAGTGATCCTTAAACAGAAGATCCAGGGTCTTGGGGACCGGGGGGACGTGGTCAAGGTCAAGGAAGGGTACGCGAGAAACTTTCTGTTTCCGAAGCGCCTCGCGCTCCTCTCGACACCGAGCCAGAGGCGGGTGCTTGATGAAGAGAGCCGTCTCCACGTCGTGCGGGACGTAAAGCTCAAACAGAACGTTCAGGCCGTCGCCGAGAAGATGAAGGGGCTCTCCTGCACGATCGTCGTTCAGGCGGGGGAGGAGGACAAGCTCTATGGCTCGGTCACGGGGAACGACATTGCGAAGGCGATATCCGACCAGGGATTCGCGATCGAACACAAGCAGGTCGTGCTGGAGGAACCGATCAAGAAGCTCGGCGTCTATTCCGTATCCGTCAGGCTTCATCGCGAAGTCGAGGTTCCGGTCAAGATCTGGGTCGTGAAGGAATAGGAGCCGGCGTTCCTCGAACGGGAGGGCCGATATCAACATCCCGGCGCACATTTTCAGGGAGTACGATATCAGAGGCGTCGTCGGCGCCGATCTGACGGAGGAGCGCGTGCGGCGGCTCGGCCTCGCCGTGGCTGCTACCTTTGTCCGCGAGAATATCAGGGAGGCTGTGGTCGGCAGGGACGTTCGCCCGAGCAGCGATTCTTTCTTCGAGGCGCTCTCCGAGGGTTTGACGAGGGGAGGCGTTTCGGTCATCGACATCGGGGTCGTTCCGACCCCGGTATTCTATTTCGCCGCGAAGAAGTGGGGTATCCCCGGGGGGGTCATGATCACGGCGAGCCACAATCCGAGCGAATTCAACGGCTTCAAGGTGCTGCGCGGGGAGGGGACGATCTACGGCGCCGATATCCTCGAGCTCAGAAACGTGGCCCTCGGCAATCTCCCGGAGCCGGGAGGCGGCCGCGTCACCGGCAGGATAGCCGACTCCGAGTATGTCGATTACGTGGCAGGAAACGTCACGCTCGCCGGGCCCGTCTCCTTCGCCGTGGACGGCGGGAACGGCACCGCGGGGCTTGTCACGCCCGCCCTCTTCGCGAGGCTCGGCGTGAAACCGCTCGAGCTTTTCATGGAGCCTGACGGCACATTCCCCAACCATCATCCCGATCCGACCGTTCCCGAAAATCTCGCCGCGTTGAAGGCCGCCGTGCTCGCGAGCAAGCTCGAGCTGGGCGTCTCGTTCGACGGCGACAGCGACCGGATCGGCGTTATCGACGACCGCGGGGAGATTCTCTGGGGAGACCGCC
>JBAZPL010000164.1:0-5873 GCA_041648155.1 Candidatus Krumholzibacteriia bacterium | reverse complement strand
TGACGCCGAGCACCTTCACCCCATACTGCTTCAGCGGAGCAAGCAACACTCCGTCGTTGCAGCCGATCTCGACCAGAAAGGGATCCGTCGGGGGGAGGATTTCCTCGTGCAGCAGCGCGGCGTATTCACGGAAGTGCCGGGTAAGGGTCTGCGTCACCGAGGATAAATATCGATAATCCGTAAACAGAACTTCCGGATCGACGACATTCAGAATCTGCACCAAGCTGCAATCCAGACAAACGGCCAAATCCATCGGATAGAGCGCTACGTCATCCAGTTCCGAGGGGAAAACAAAATTTCCCGCGAGCGGCATATCGCCATAATCCAGGAATACGGTTACATTCTCGCTCCCGCAGACTCGACAATTTGTCCGCCGATGGAATCGGCCGATGGATCTCACGATCGCGCTCTCATTTTGATTGTAGACACAAACGGATGATCATGGCGTCGATAACTCGGAAAGCACTTCCGGCAATGTCAGCAACAGAGTCTCGATTTCCTGAACGCCGAGCCTGTACGTATTGTGGGAAGTGTAATCCTCCAACGTCGCCTCCCGCATTTCGCCCTGGATCGAATATTTGTCGTAGTTCAGACCCCTGTCATCCAGCGCACATCTGAAATAATCGCCCATATCTTCGGATTTGTTCAGCTCCTCCATGGTCGCCAATGTTTCATAGATCTTCTCGCCGTGCCGGACGCCGATTATTTGTATGGGCGAACGAGACTTGAATATGTTCTGCAGGGCGGTGACCAGATCGATTACGGTGCAGGCGGGCGCCTTTTTGATGAAGATGTCTCCTTGCCGGGCATGTGCAAAAGCGAACAGCACCAAAGCTATCGCCTCATCGAGACGCAGCAGGAAGCGCGTCATGCCGGGATCGGTAACCGTTATGGGCCTTTTCTGTTTTATTTGCCTGACAAAGAGAGGTATTACCGACCCTCTCGAATACATCACGTTTCCATACCGGACACATGAAACCACGGTTTCGTCTTCGCCCAGATTTCTCGCCGCGGCGTTCACGAACTTTTCCATCAGCGATTTGGTCATCCCCATGACGTTGACGGGATAAACGGCCTTATCGGTGCTCAAGCAGACGATGCTTTCGACCCCATGCTCGATCGCCGATTCGATCACGTTGCTGCTGCCGACGACGTTCGTCGACACCGCCTGCATCGGGAAGAACTCACACGAGGGAACTTGTTTCAAGGCGGCCGCGTGAAACACCAAATCGACTCCCGTCATCACGTTGTCGACGCTATCCCTGTCCCTCACGTCGCCGATATGGAACTTCACGTTCCGGCAATCGAGCTCGTTGCGCATCAATTCCTGCTTCAATTCATCCCTGCTGAATATCCTGATTTCTTTGCAGCCTTTGTCGGCAATATGTTGCAGAAGCGCATGGCCGAAGGAACCGGTGCCGCCGGTGATACAAATCGTCTTTCCGCTCAGATCGCTCATACAAAACTCCCGTTAGTAAGAATCATGGTTAAGGGCTGAAAAATCAACGGGCCACTAGGGTGCCCCCCCGAGCCGAATCGGCATACGAACACGTGCGGCAAGTCCTTTGCCGCATGCTCACCCGGGCGTGGAGATAAGAATATTTCTCGGGAGTCTATAGGAAATTCGATTTCGTGTCAAGGTCTCGCGCGGCCGGCGCGGGCGGGCCCGGATGCAGGAACTATTCATGCGGTGTTCTCTGAAACAACGCGTACTGGATATACTTCGTGCCGGAATGCCATATTTTCCTGAACGCGATTCCATTTTCGTCTTTGAGCTCGGTCATATCGTATATGCCCAGCTCGCCCCATTGGTTCTCCCGGGTTATCGGATCCACGAAGAACAGATAGTCGTATTTCGCGTTATCCATGGATTTCATGAACTCGTCAGGCTGAGGAATCAACACGGTCCTGTCGAATCCGAAGAGCCTGTAGGGAAGGCAGTACGGATAGTCTTCGGTCGCGACCAGGGAGCCCTTTTCCACGTTAGGCGCGCCGGCGAGATCATAATCGAACTTCGTAATATTCTCGCGGATGGCGTCGATGCCGCCGGTTTTCAGGGACATGGTCAATGGAACCAGGAAGAGAGCCGCGCAGATAACGACCGTTCCGGATCTATCGATGTTTCGCAGGACAGGTCTATGACTTTTGTGCCGCCTGGCCGCGATTCTCCGTCCTACCTCGATGCGATTCATGAGATACATGAAGGAACCGATAGAGGAGAAGATCATCGAGTAAATGAAATAGCGAGGGTCCGCCCCCAAACCCTTCGTAGAAACGAGCAAGAAGAAGAGAGCGAGAAGCGAGATGAGTGTAATGGCGAGCGCATAGAGTGAAAGCCATTTGGAAACCGCTCTCTTCCCCCGGAACAGAATGAAGACGTTCAGCATCAAACTCGGATACAGAATGTACAGCCCTTTCGCCGTGAGGAGTCTGCCGACCGATGCGACGGCGGAGGAGATGTTCCCGGGATCGAGAGAATCGAGGAGGGTCTGCTTGTAATAGGCGAACTCTCCTACGCTCGGCAGATATATCATGAACCGCAGGAGTATGTTGATCGTCACGATCGACAACGAGAAGAATACCAGGAATCTGACGATCGCGATTCCTTTTCGTTTTCCGCCGAGAATCGGAATCGACAGACCGAGCTGCAGCCCCTGCGAGCGGAATAGAAACCCCAGCGCGGCGAAGACCCCTGACAGAACGGGAGATTGTCGCAGGTAATAATAGGCCGATATCGTCATGAAGAACAATAGCCATACGTCGGATAATGGACGGATGACGGTCGACTGCAGCAGCCTGAATGGGGGAGCAAACAGGATCATCAAGATGAAGAGCAGGGCATGAAGCCTGGAGACCTTGATTCTCAGCAGCTTATATGCGTAGAGGGTGAAGAGCAGTATCGCCGACGTTGAAATCACTATTTGAATCGACGGCTGAGTGGAATGAAACACTCCTTTTGCGATCAAGGCGCTGGTGATCGAAAACAGGGTCCCCGGATAGGAGAATAGCGCCCGCCTCTCGTTCACCATGGATAATCCGTTGGTGAAGTAGTTCCATGAATCCTGACGATCGTTTATCTGGATCGTCGACCATGAAACGACGATAAAGGCAGCCGCGAGATAGAGAAGGCAGGAATACTCCGCTACGCGTCCCGGTAATGAATAGGCGCTTCCATCTGTTTTTCGAGCGCCGCTACGAGCTGTTGCCATGTTCTCTCCAGCCCGGGCGAGTTTCATCAATCACAAATGATACCCCCCCGTTCTTTTTACGGTGCCTTGCCAATCATGGCAGATGTAGATCTTTTCGTTGTTGCGAAAGTCGTTGGTCACCCAGCTCTCGCACTGAAGCAACTTTGAAGACAACTTCTGTCTGTCGATTTCCTTCATCGTCTCGATCATCGGAGCTCCATGCTTTATCGGCATCGGATACTGCAGCGCGATATGCCTGTTGATCAAGGCGCAAGCGGGATGAAGATACTTGATGCCATGTCTCGTGCGAAATCCATGTTTGATATTTCTGCCCCTGGAGTCCACTTCCTGAACGTCGCCTATTCCATACGCGTCGGGTGACAGCTTGCTCTGCAGATCTTCGACAAACCCTGGATTGAGAACAATCAAATCGGAATCGAGTATCAGGATCTGATCCGTCTGAATTGTGCGAAAGCCGTACGCAAGCCCGGGACCGTGATGAATATTGTGGTCATGATGATGAATCGTGACGTCATACTCCAGGAGATGCCGGATAGAGGCATAGTTGCTATCCGAAGATCCGTCCACGATGAGCATCGGGAGATCGTAAAACTGCCTGAATGAAAGCACGAGGCGTGACAGAAAATCGGGTGTATTATAATTGACTGTCAGGGTTGTTATCATTGTCTTTGCCGATCGTAAGGAGCAGGACGACGCGCTATAAGGATAATCGGCGATCATTCTAGGGGAAACGCGTTCCCCTGTCAAGATGCCGGCGCGGGCCGACGGATAGCGCTGTTCCCCGAGCGGTGACGCGAATCAATGTTCTTCGCCATGCGCTGAATTCGGTGTAGAATGGCTACCGGGTGTTCCTTCGAGGAGCGTGTTTCGAGGAGGTCGTATGAAAAGGTCTCTGCGCGCGCATATGATTCCGGTCATCGTGACCGCCGCGGTCTGTGTCCTGCTCGTCTGTTCCGCCGCTCCGGCTGCGGATAGGAAGCCGCTTGCCCCGGGCGACATCTGGGAGCTGAAGGCGGTCGGCGAGCCGCAGCTCTCGCCCGATGGGAAGTGGATCGCCTATGCGCTCACGACGACCGATCTCGACAAGAACAACCGCGACGCGGATATCTGGATCGTTGCGGCCGAAGGGGGCGAGCCGCGGCGCATGACGACAAGCGAGAAGAGGGACGACACGCCGTCATGGTCTCCGGACGGCCGAACGCTCGCGTTCATTTCCGCGAGGGATGGCGATCCGCAGATCTACGTCCTGCCGGTTGCCGGCGGCGAGGCGCGCAAGGTGACCGATTTTCCCGGCGGCGTTGACGACATGATATGGACGCCGGACGGCAAGGGCTTCGTCTTCGCGGCGAGAACCCGGCTCGATTGCCCCGACCTCGATTGCATCAAGAAGAAGGATAAGGAGAAGGAGGAGAGCAAGCTCGGCGCGGTCGTGCATGAGCACCTCATGTATCGGCACTGGAACGCATACGAGGACGGCAAGGTACAACATCTCTACTACACCCCCGTCGAAGGGGGCGCGCCTCGCGACCTCACGCCCTCGCTCAAGTTCGACGCGCTCACGTACTGGCTCGCTTCAGCCGGGCGGGATTATGAAATATCCCCCGACGGTGCGACGCTCTTCTTCTCGGGCAAGCAGGACGTCGATCAGGCCGTCTCCTACAACGAGGACATCTGGTGCGTGCCGCTCGCGGGGGGTGAGGTAAGGAAGATCACGACGAACCCGGCCGCCGATTCACACCCGCGTCTGTCACCCGACGGAAAATACCTCGCGTATCGCGCCACGCGACGGTCCGGCTACGAGTCCGATCGCTATGAGCTCGTAGCTCAGGCGCTCCCGGACGGCGAGCCGCGGAGCCTCACGGCCGATTTCGACCGCAGCGTCGGCGATTTCTTCTGGGCCGAGGACGGAAAGGGCGTTTATTTCGAGGTCGAGGATCGCGGCGACGTGAACCTTTGCGTCGTGCCGGCGAAGGGGGGCGCGGTGAAGACGGTTATCGGAGGCGAAACGGCGGGGCGCGGCTACCATACCGACGTCTCGGCGGGACCGAAGGACGCCTTCTTCGTCTATCGCCACCGGCCGATGGCGCACACGTTCGAGATCTTCCGCTGCGACAAGGCCGGGAAAAGCGTCAAGCAGATCACCTTCGCCAACAAGGATCTCTACGACTCTTTCTTCATACCGCAGGGAGCGGAGGAGTACCGGTGGAAGGGTGCCGACGGCGCCGATATCCAGGGCTGGCTCATCAAGCCTATGAACTTCGACCCGGCGAAGAAATACCCGATGATGGTGCGCGTTCACGGCGGACCGCAGCAGATGTGGGTGAACGGGTTCCGCACGGAGTTCGCGATCTTTCCGGGCGCCGGCTACGCGGTCTTTTTCTGCAATCCGCGCGGCTCGAACGGCTACGGCCAGAAGTTCTGCGACGACATCCGCGGCGATTGGGGCGGCAGGCCCGTCGACGATCTCAAGGCCGGCGTCCGAACCGTGCTCGATAAGAATCCCTGGATCGACGCGAAGCGCGTCGGAGCGTGGGGGGATTCGTACGGCGGTTTCTTCTGCAACTGGCTTCAGGGGCACAACGAAGACAAGATGTTTGCCGCGCTCGTCACGCACGCGGGGGATGCCGACGAGTGGAGCTCCTGGGGCTCGACGGAAGAGATCTG
>JBAZPL010000163.1:0-5877 GCA_041648155.1 Candidatus Krumholzibacteriia bacterium | reverse complement strand
CTCGGAAGTCGACGGCATCTGGTCGGCCGACCCCGGCGGGAAAATATATCTTGGGCATCTATTTTTGCTGGAAGTCAATCGCCTTTGGGTCCTCTCGCGATTAGCCGGATTTGACATCGCGCAGATCCGCACGACGGCGGTGAGCCCATCGTCCGTGATCCTTGGCGTGTTCTTGGCGCCACTCATCATGCTCTGCATGCTGTGGGCCTATTTGGGGAGCAGCAAGAAGCACAATCCACACCGTAACGAGGCGTTGCAAAAGCTGTTGTGGCGGCAGGTCAGGCTTAATTTGTCTCCCCGGACCCTGTTCTGCAAGCATATCTTCTGGATCTTGACGAAACGCGACTCGCCGGCAAACTGTCGCAAGCACTTGCTGCGCGAATCCTCAAGAAGGAGGGAAGGCCATGAATGAGACCACGAGACGCGTGCTCTATTGGACTCCCCGGATTATCTGTATTGCATTCGCCGGCGGGAGTGGGTTGGGGCAGTTCTCTTCCCGCTACTCGTGGTTTTTCATCTTGTGACGAAATGGGGCCGGCTATTGGAGTGCTTCTGGCTGCGGCTTCGGAGCTGCGGCGATCCTGCCTCCGCGGTTCGGATGCGGCGCACGACCAGAACCTTGAAGCAGACATCCGGATCGGCAGGGACTATTAGCTCGGCAGAAAAATCATCAAGGCGCTATGGAATGGTGACACAATGAGCACGGAGTTTTCCAACGTCTATGACGATCACGCGCGCTCCGAGGCGTACGCAAAGCTCGAGTTTCCCGGCACCTATTACCTTGCGTTCCGGGATCTGCCGGCGATCATCGGAGAGCACGTGCGGGGCAGGAAGGCCGTTGACTTCGGGTGCGGCACGGGCCGTTCGGCGCGGTTTCTGCGCGAGCTCGGCTTCGACGTCGTGGGCCTCGATATCTCGGAGCCGATGCTTGTGCGCGCCCGGGAGCGCGACCCCCGGGGAGAGTATCGTCTCGTGCCGGACGGCGATCTCGGCGAGCTCGAAACGGACACGTACGATCTCGTTCTTTCCGCGTTCACGTTCGACAATATTCCGACGCGGGAAAAGAAGGTCGCGCTCTTTCAATCGCTGAAGCGGTGCCTGAAGACCGGCGGGCGGATCGTGAGCCTCGTGTCCTCCCCGGATATCTACGTCAACGAATGGGCCTCATTCTCCACGAAGGATTATCCCGGGAACCGCGACGCGCGATGCGGCGACAGGGTGCTGATCGTGATGCTCGATGTCGAGGACAGGCGACCCGTGGAAGACATCCTTTGGACGGACGAAGGTTACTGCGACGTGTACGAGCGCGCGGGCCTCGTGCCGATCAAGACCTGCAGGCCCCTGGCGAAGGAGACCGAAGGGTATGAGTGGGTGAATGAGACCGTTATAGCGCCCTGGGTGATCTACGTTCTGGGAAGGCCGTGACGGCCATCGTGCTCTGGCTTTACTATCTGGGAGTCTTTTTCGGAAAATGAGGATGAGATATGACCGACAAGAAACCCCGTATTGAAGAGTTTGAAGTGAGCGGCGACAAGGTCGTCGAAACGGTGAAACGTCTCGTTCACGAAGGGAACATCCGGCGCATCACGATCAAGGGCGAGGACGGAAAAACCCTGATCGAGATCCCGTTGACTTTTGGAGTGGTCGGAGCCGTGCTGCTGCCGGTGTGGGCTGCGCTCGGAGCGCTTGCGGCATTGGTCGCGCGCTGCACGATCGTCGTGGAGAAGAACACGGAATGATCCGAGTGAACCGCAGCCTCGCCTTAGAGGACTCCGAGATCGCTTTGGAATTCATCCGGTCGTCCGGCCCGGGCGGCCAGAATGTCAACAAGGTCGCAACTGCCGTTCGTTTGATGTTCGATATCCGCCGGTCCCCCTCTCTTCCCGTTGACGTCCGAGAGAGATTGCTGCTCCTGGCCGGCAAAAGGGCAGGGGCGGACGGCGTTCTCGCCATCGTTGCGCGGCGGCACCGGACGCAGGAAGCGAACCGGCGCGACGCCGTCGCGCGCCTTGTCGATCTCGTGCGGCGGGCCGCGGAGAAACCGCGGGAGCGGCGCAGCACGAAACCCACGGTGGCATCGAAGCGTCGGCGCCTCGAAGCGAAGCGGCGGCGCGCGAAAATGAAGGCAGGGCGTCGGGCGGCGCCGGAAACGGAGGATGCATGAAAAGGGGGAGACACATGAAGAAGCTCGACGCGATCGTCGTCCTGACCGCGCTCGCAGTCGCGGTCGTCGTCCGTGCGGCTTCGGCCGGCGATGAATCGAGGATTGGAATCAAGATCGGGTTCAGTGTCAGCGGATATCCGAGCGACAAGGATATCCTGACTGCGCCCTTCAAGGCTATCGACGACAGCCCGGCCATCTTCGACTCGAGGACGGTCATGCAGTACCATTTCGACCGCAAGTTCGGCAAAACGGGCTATGGCGCGGTCACGTATGCGATCAGGAGCGGCGTCGAGCTGGAAATGGGCTTCGGCTACACGGATCTTCAACTGGAGATAACGCAACACGGCAAAACGGGACGTTGGGACCGAAATGCAGACCCGCCCGAGTATAACTGGACACTGTTTGATTACGCTACGCAGAAAGGAGGGAAGTTCAGTTACATGACCTTCCGTCCGGGGCTGAATCTCCTGCTGGCTTCGAAATCGTGGCTCGTGCCGTACGTGGGCGTCGGCCTCGATATCATACGAGTGAAGGGCAAGACGAATCTGGACTTTTCCGTGCCGTACGTGACGCAGGAAGGGCCTAACTACTATCTGAACTCGAGAACGGAACGACTCGATTTCGAAGGGTCGAGCGTGGTTTTCGGATTGGATCTGGCGAGCGGTCTTGAGTTCGTGATCGCCCCGGGCGTATCGGCGAATTTCGGAGTCTCGTATATGTTTCAGTTCAACGGGGCATTCGGGGATTTTGGCTCGATGGTGAAGGACAATCCCGCCGCGCCCGTCATCACGGATGTGCAGTACTACTTCGACGGGATGGTCCTGTCGAACGTGAGCTTCACGCTCGGCTTCATATTTCATCTGTAAGGAGCATTCTCATGAAGAACGCGTATTCCCCGGCGGTCTTCGCGATTCTCACGCTGCTCGCGACCGCGCCTCTCGCCGCATTCGACGAGCCGCAGCTCGTGGACTATGTCCGCCCCTTCGTTGGAACGCAGGGGGAGGGGAATACCTATCCGGGCGCCACAGCGCCGTTCGGTATGATCCAGCTGAGCCCCGACACCGACAAGGAGCTCTGGGAGACGGCGTCGGGGTACGAGTACTCCGACAGCTCGATCATCGGATTCAGCCTGACGCATCTCAACGGGACGGGCATCCCGGATCTCGGCGACATCCTGTTCGTGCCCGGGGTTGGGACGCCGAAATTCATCCCCGGCTCGAAGGCCAATCCCGACTCGGGATACCGGTCGCCCTATTCGCACGAGGACGAAGAGGCTTCGCCTGGGTATTACCGCGTGAGGCTCTTGAATTCCGGCGTAAACGTCGAGCTTGCCGCCGCGGACCGGGCCGGAATTCTGCGGCTGACCTATCCGGCGAGCGACAGCGCGTTCGTCCTCGTCGATCTCAGCCACGTCCTTCGATGGGACGTGGTCTGGTCGCGCGTCCGCGTCGAGAACGACTCGACGATCACCGGGTTTCATCTCGTGAACGGGTGGGCCAAGGAGCGATACGTCTATTTCGCCGCGCGCTTCTCGCGGCCCTTTGACGATTACGGGATCGTGAAAGACGGAAAGGCCGTTCTGTACAATGCGTATCGGTTCCGGAGCCGTTCGGAAGCCACCGGAAAGAGCCTGCAATTCTATGCGCGGTATGAAACGCAACGTGACGAGCCCATCATGATCAAGGTTGGAATCTCCGCGAGCAGCACGGCGAACGCCATGAAGAATCTCGAGTCGGAGATCCCCGATTGGGGCTTCGAGCGAGTCCGCGCAGAAACGCGGGAGAAATGGAATCGCGAGCTCGGCGCAATTCGCATCGAAGGCTCGCGCGAGGAGAAAGAGACGTTTTACACGTCGATGTATCACCTGTTTCTCGCGCCGAACGTCTATCAGGATGCGACCGGGGAATACCGCGGCTTCGATCAGAACGTTCACCGCGCCGACGGGTGGACGAATTACGCGATCTTCTCGCTCTGGGACACGTATCGCGCCGCGCATCCGCTCTTCGCGCTGATTCAGGCCGACCGCGACGCCGACATGATCAATTCGATGCTCGCGCACTACGACCAGAGCGTCGAGCATCTCCTGCCGGTCTGGTCGCTGCAGGGGAACGAAACGTGGTGCATGATCGGATACCACGCGGTTCCGGTCATCGTGGACGCATACCTGAAAGGGGTCAAAGGATTCGATCCGCTGCGCGCCTACGACGCGATCAGAACGACCGCCATGAACCCGAACTACGACAACGTCGCCGCCTATGCGCGGCTCGGGTGGGTCCCGTTCGATAAAGAGAACGAATCGGTTTCGAAGACGCTCGAGTACGCGTATGACGATTACTGCGTTGCGCAAATGGCGAAGTCGCTCGGCAAGGAGAGCGATTACAATTACTTCACGAAGCGCGCGGGCAGCTATAAAAACATTTTCGACTCGTCTTGGAATCTCATGCGCGGCCGGGATTCGATGGGACGGTGGCGCGCGCCGTTCGATCCGCATCGTTACGTCGAGGGAGGAGATATCACCGAGGGGACGAGCTGGCAGTACACGTGGTATGTCCCGCACGACGTCCAGGGTTTGATCGCCCTCATGGGAGGGAAGGAGCGATTCGTTCGCAAGCTCGACTCCCTCTTCGTCTCGAGGGCGGAGGAGAGCAAGGGTGTCGACGACATTCAGGGCAGGATCGGGGAATACTGGCACGGGAACGAGCCGAGCCATCATATCGCGTTCCTGTATTGCTACGCCGGTCAGCCGTGGAAGACGCAGAAGCTCGTCCGCGAGATCATGAGAACGCAGTACGGGAACAAGCCGAATTCGCTCTGCGGGAACGACGACTGCGGGCAGATGTCCGCCTGGTATATTTTCAATGCGATGGGCTTCTACCCCGTGTGCCCCGGGAGCGACAGTTACGTAATCGGGAGCCCGAGCGTGAAGAAGGCCGTGATGAATCTGTCGAGTGGAAAGACGTTCACGATGATCGCCGAGAAGCTCTCGGACCGGAATGTCTATATCCAGTCCGTCGTGCTGAACGGAAAGAGCTGGAACGTGCCGTTTCTGCCCTACGACGAGTTGAAAAACGGCGGCAGAATCGTCTTCACGATGGGGCCGAAGCCCAAATGAAAAATCGACGTCGCTTTTCCGGTGGCGGATCCCGGATTGCGGAGTATCTTTGTGTCGACAGCCGAATGACGGCGATACGACGCAATCGCGGGAGGAGTTGATCATGAAATTGATGCCCGATCGTGCCGAGATGGAAGAGGCGTTCCGAAGCCGTGACGAATCCTACGACGGATTGTTCTACGTCGGGGTCAGAACGACCGGTATCTTCTGCCGCCCCGTATGCCCCGCGCGGAAACCGCTCCCCGAAAACGTCGAGTTCTTTCCTGCGCCGAAGGAAGCCCTCTTTGCCGGATACCGGCCGTGCAAGCGCTGCGAACCGCTCAAGGCAGGCGGAGAGCTCCCTGCCTGGGCCGCCGAGCTGCTCGATCGCGTCGAGAAAGATCCGTCGATCAGGATCAAGGAAGCAGATCTCCGGGAGGCGGGCATCGAGCCGGCGAAGGCGCGACGCTTTTTCCTGAACAAATTCGGCATGACCTTTCATGCATACTGCCGCGCGCGCAGGCTCGGGCGGGCATTCGACGAGATCAGAAACGGCAAGCGCCTCGACGACGTCATCCTCGGTCACGGATACGAGTCGCACAGCGGTTTTCGCGACGCGTTT
>JBAZPL010000162.1:0-5883 GCA_041648155.1 Candidatus Krumholzibacteriia bacterium | reverse complement strand
TGCCGTACCCACATGACCCCGCCATCGGTCGTTCGAAGGATCGTGCCGTCGATTCCGACGGCAACGCCCGTGTTTGCATCCGCGAACCGAACACCATTGAGCCCCCTGGCCGTGCCGCTGGTTTGCTGAGTCCACGTGGCGCCGCCATCGACCGTTCGGAGAATCGTGCCGCCGTACCCAACGACAGTTCCCGTATTTGCATCGATGAAATGAACGCTATTCAATCCGTTGGTCGTGCCGCTGGTCTGGGGGATCCATGTGGCGCCCCCGTCGATTGTCCGGTAGATCGCGCCGCTGTCCCCCACGGCCGTTCCCACATTGGCGTCGGAGAACCACGCATCATTGAAATCGTAGCCGATTGGCAGGGGCACCCACGTTGCGCCGCCATTCTGGGTGCGAAGAATCACCCTGCCGAACGAGTATTCTCCGGATGGAACTGATCCGAATGCAATGCCCGTGTTCGGGTCCGCGAAAGCGACACCCTTGTAAATCGTATCGGAGACAGACCGGGAGCCCCATGTAACCCCGCCATCCGTTGTCCGAAGGATGACGCCGTACAATTGGGTGTGCCCGAGCATATCCGTGATACCATAGCCTCCAACAGCCGTGCCTGTATCCGCATTCGCCATGGAGATATCGTTGAGCGCTCCTCCCGAAGTCGCCTGGGACGACCAGGTGGCGCCCTCATCAGTCGTTCGAAGGACAATCCCTGCAGATCCGCTTCCCCCGACAACCAGTCCCGTATCCCCACCTGTGAAGGAAATTCCGCGTAGAGTATGTGCCGTTGACGGGGGTTGCAGGGTCCATGCGGCGCCCGCATCGGTTGTTCTGATGATTCTGCCGTAAGCCCCGACAGCCGTTCCTGCAGTGGCGTCCCCGAACGAAACACCGGCGAGAGAGCTGCCGATGCCGCCCGTCTGAAGGACCCAAGTGGCGCCGCCATCCGTCGTCCTGTACCTCCAGCTCTCCCCCACGGCGACTCCTGTGCTATTGTCGGCGAATGACACCGCGTTGAGCCTGTCGCCGCTACGCACATTGCTCCATGTCGCCCCGGCATCTGTTGTCCGATAAATCACTCCTTGGTATGTATAACCGTCGAATCCGGCGTAGTAGTCCCACCCAACGAGCACCGCGGTATTGGCATCCAGCACTGAAATGCCTTTCGCGGCATCTTCGATGTCGCCTCCCCATACACCCCCTCTCGTATTCCATGTAGCCCCTCCGTCATTCGTCCAATACACCCACCCGCAGTCCGCCGCGGCCGCACCGATCTTCGCGTCAAAGAATGAAACACTCTTCGGAAATATATATCCATAGGTAACGGAGCTGATCCATGTCTCCCCGCCGTCCGTGGACCGGCAAAAAGCAACGGCGCCGATCGTCGAGCCGACTGCCCACCCGTAGCCGACGGCCACTACGGTATCGGCATCGGCGAAGGCAACAGAATAGAGGGCGCCGCGCTGCAATCCGCTCGCTTTGCCAACCCAGGTGGCGCCGCCATCAGTTGTTTTGAGAATGACGCCGCCGTCCCCGACGGCCAGGCCCGTATTCGCGTCGAGGAAGGCGACTCCGTAGAGCGTTTTCCTCGTGCTGCCCCATTGTTTGATCCACGTGGCTCCGCCGTCCGTCGTTCGCAGTATGGCTCCGTACTCTCCGACCGCGGTGCCGGTATTCGCGTCCGTGAATGACACCGATCGGAGGTTGTATCCCTGGGTAGAGGGATACAGCCAGCTCCACTCCGACGGCTTCGCGATCTCGAAGTGTGCGCTCAGAGCCTGTTTTCCCTCATCGGAGTCTATTCGTACTTGGTAGTCGGCTCCGATCGTCAAGCCCAGGGGGATGCTGTACTCGGAATACTCCCCGTCATTCGGCGTCGAGGAAACAATCGTCTCTACCAGGCTGCCTCCCTGATACAGGCCGATTGACACGCTCCCGGTCATGAAGCTCGATTCCCAGCGAATGGCGACGTTCCCCTGTCCGCGCAGCCAGACGGTATTCGTATCGGGCGCGGTGATTGCGATAGATGATTCCTGGATCGTGAAGTAATCGCTGAAATCATTACGATCCGCATCCCGGTAGACCTGGACTCTATAATCCGATCCCGGGGGAATGCGGGCAGGAACATCTACCAGCTCCGTGCCGTCGTTCGAAGTGCCCTCACGATCGATCCACTGATACACCTGGCCGATACCCTTATAGAGATTGATAGTCACATTGCCGCCGAAATTCCCCGTTATCCAGGTGACTGGGACGCTCTTTTGTCCGCGGTTCCATATGGTCGAGCTTGTAGGTTCGGTGACGATGAGCACCTGCTTGATCTCGAAATAGTCACTGTAGCCGGCAACGCGGCTATCTATGTGGAGCACCTGGATCCTGTAGTCTTCCCCGGAAACGAGGCTTTCGGGCAAATCTCCAGCGTAAACGCCATCATTTGAGGTCCCGTATTCGATTTGCTCGATGAAGCTCCAACCCTTATAGATATTGATTTCCACCGACCCGGCGAGACTTCCGGTCGTCCAGCGAATGGGAACATCCTGCTGGCCCGGTCTCCACACCGTAGAGCTGTCCGGCATGGTGACGAAAATGGCCGCTTTGATTTCGAAATAATCGCTGTAGCCATAGTTAGTTCCACTAAAGCGCACCGCCACGCGATAGTTCGTGCCCGGCATCAGGTCCACGGGGACATCGTACCCGCTGAAGCTGCCGCTGTTCGGAGCCGCGTCCGCTATCGTGTCTACCGGGCTTGCGCCTCGATAGAGAACGATCGAGATCGTGCCCTGAGTTTCGCCGTATTGCCAGGAGATCGAAACATCCTGCCGTCCGAGAGTCCAGAAGGTGGCGCCGGTCGGCTCCGTGACTTCGATGCGCGACGGAGACGGAACCCCGGCGGTTTCCTTCCAATGTCTCATCAATGCCGCGATATCGAGGGAGTCGATGACGCCGCTGCAATCGAGATCAAGCGACTCGTCCCAGGAGGCGCTGCCGGGGGTCGCATGCAACTGCAGAAGGATCTTTCCGGCATCAAGGAGATTGATCCGACCGTCCTCGACGACGTCTCCGGCGAAGAGCGTATCGTTCACACCCGTTACGTCATTGCCCGAAACCTGGACCGAGTCCACCAAGCGCGCGAGACAATGCTCCAACCACGCCATTACCGCGTACGAGCCGTCATCGAATCCTGCAACGCAATAGTCTCCGAGACTATCGGTCTCCGCCGCATGAATCGAATCGACCCACACAACCACACCACCGTATTTCCCCCGGCCCTCAATCACTATCTTCCCCGAGATCGAGTGCGTCTGAGCCATTACCGCGGGCGCTTCGCCAAAGGCGAAAAGCGCAATGCACACAATCAGGAATATGCCCGCCGATCTTGCCATCATCTCAATATGACCAGCTTCGAGCTCATTCTCCGTCCGCAGGCCTCGTACACGCATAGGTAGACCCCGCTCTGGACCTGCGCGCCTCCGTCGTTCTTCCCATCCCACTTCCGCTCCCAGTTTCCGATCTCGTACGCCTTGCCGTCGATCAGAACACGAACCAATCGGCCATTCACGTCGAAGATCCTGAGATAGACCGGTGAGCGCGCGGAGACATCAAACCGTATCGTCGTGACCGGATTGAACGGATTCGGGTAGTTCTGGTACAGCTTCGTCACCGGAATGGGTCCGATGTAGGCCGCAACCACCGTCGCCGTGTCGACTGTTGCCTCGATGCCGCCGCCCAACTCGTCAATGAGCAGGGGATTCCCGTCTAAATAGCTTTTCCTGATGGATATCTGCGCCGTGCCCATCGAAACCGGCTCAAAGGTGAGAACCAGGAATGAATTGGCGCCCCCCGTATAGCCGCCGACGGTCTGCTTCAGGAGCACGATCTCGAGAGAGCCGCCTTCATTATCGATCCGGCGATAGAACTCGGAAAAGCCCGGCAAGGCGCTTGCGACGAATTGAACGGAGGAGCAACTGACGATATCCTCATCGAATACAATCTCGATATCGAGCCCTATGACATCCACGAAACGCGTGGCGCTGAGATTGATCGTGCAAGCCCGACTCACCGTCTGAGATTGAGGCGAAAAAACGAGGGAGGCAGAGAACGCTGAAGCCGAACAGAATACGGCCGCAATGGCGAGAATTGCCTTTCTGATCATCTGAAGCACCTCGTAATAAACATACCGGGCCGGCGGGGACACTACAAGCAAGTATATCGCGCGGGACGTCGCTCTCGGGATTCTTCGACGGTCGAGGGGACGGAGCTCGCCGCCCCTATCCCCAGCCCCACCCGCGCTGCTCGCGTTTCGAGAGCAGCCGGTGAAACAGGAACACCGCCTCGGGCGGAATCTTCTCCCCGAACCGCGCGGTGAGCATGTTCTCGCCCGCGTAGCCGATCTCGTTCTCGTCGGTGTCGCAGTATCTGAATCCGGCGCTTTCGAAGAGCCTGAGGAGCTTGCTCCGGTAGGCGAGAGGCGTGAGCCCGGTCGAGCGCAGATCCCACGTCCACGAGAGCTCCCGCGAGATGACGATTTTCTCCTCAAAGACCCGATCCTCGAACATGAACCGGAGCAGCTCGCGCGAGAGTCCCAACCCCCGCCAGGGCGTGCTCATCTCGATCGATCCGAGCTCGAGGAGCACGGGATCGGCGAGCGCCGGGAAGCCTCCGAGGAGCGCGCCGTTGATCTCGCTCCAGCGGGAATCGGGCTCGGGGCTCACGATCGCCACGTAGCCGACGATGCAGTTCGCGAAAACGACGCAGGCGAGCTCGGTGTCTCCCGATTCGCTCACCGAAGAGAGGATCTTTCGCGTCTTGTGCGCGTCCTGATAGCGATAATGGAAAAATACGCCGAGGCCTTCGCCCATGCCGAGGCAGCGGATATATTCCTCGCTGAAGTCGCGCGCGAGGATCACATCCCCCCTCTTCGTTTTCACCTTTTTCTCGATCACGCTACTATGATAGCACGATCGCGCAAGTTTTTCAGCCGCCTCGTGCGGCCTGTGCTTGCGGCCGCGCCGACGGGCGCCGAATTTGCGCGCGACTCTTGCCGCCGCGCCGCATTTCAATATTCGATGCCGAGCCGGCGCATCGAGCTCAGAAGCGTCGTCCGTTTCAGTCCGAGGCGCCGTGCCGCGTTCGTGCGATTCCCGCCGCATGCACGCAGGGCTTCGAGAATCTCGTTCCTCTCCAGTGCATTCACCCTCGCCGCGAGATCGCTGCCGGCGGGCGGGGCGCATCCGGCCGGCGGGGCGCCTCGGGCCAGGCTCATCATGACCGCCGGTGAGAGGTGGCATGCGCGGATCGCTCCACCCTTCGCCGCGAGGGCGCCCCTCAGAATCTCGCTTTCGAGCTCGCGCGCGTTCCCGGGCCATGCGTGCCGCGAGAGCGCCGCAAGAGCGCTTTCGTGTATCGCCGCGGGGCCGATTCCGTGGAGCGCCCGCAGACGATCCGCGAAGTGCCGCGCAAGGCGCGCGATGTCCGCCGGCCTCTCGCGCAGGGGCGGAATCCTGAAAACGAGCGGCGCGAGGCGATAGTAGAGATCGGTCCTGAGCCTCCCCGACGCGCAATCCGCCTTGAGATCGCGATTCGTCGCGGCTACGACGCGCGCCTCGAACCGCCTCGGTTTCGTCTCGCCGAGGGGGATATATTCGCGCCTGTCGATGAGACGGAGGAGCTTCGCCTGGATCGCCGGGGAGAGCTCCCCGACTTCGTCGAGGAAGAGCGTGCCGCGCCCCGCGGCCGCGGCGAATCCCATGCGATTCTCGACCGCACCGGTGAACGCGCCCCGCGCGTGCCCAAACGCCATGCTCTCGAAGAGCTCTGCGGGAATCGCGGCGGCATTCACCGGCACGAAGGGCTCGCGCGCCCTCCCGCTCCATGAGTGAACGAGCC
>JBAZPL010000161.1:0-5915 GCA_041648155.1 Candidatus Krumholzibacteriia bacterium | reverse complement strand
ATTCTGCAGCGCGGTGAAGCGCGTGATGTCGAGAACCGCCTGGGTCTGAACAACCACTTCGTCCCGGATTCCCGACGAGCCGCTCGCGGCCGCGAGGACTCTGCCGCTGTTTATTTCGACGCCGCTCGCCGTCGCCTCGATGCGACAGACACCGCTTGCCGAACCTACCCGGTCGACGAGGCAGCGGAGCGTGTCGGTCGATCCGCCCTCAAGGATGAGATCCCCACCCGTGAGTTCGGTCGGATACACGACGGAGAAATCCGCCGACGTGGAGAAGGTGATGAAGCTCTTTGAGAGATCGAGCCTGATATCGGACTGTCCCGTATTCCTCAGAATTACGTCCACCGTCCAGTCCTTCGTTTGGAGCACCGTCACGGTGTCGGTCGAGGCAACAACGGCGGCGAAGGCGAGGTTCGCCGGTGTTTGAACGAGGTAGCTCCCCTTTCCCCCGAGCTCGGTCGACGCGACGAGCACGGCGCCGCTGTTCCTGTCCTTGCCCCACACGGTCGACTCGATCACGATCGTTCCGGTCGTCATGGAACCGGCCGGATTATCGTTGAAGCGAACGACGATGTCCTTTCCCTCGCCGCCGCGCAACGAATCGATGTGCGCCAGGAAATTGAGAGGCATGAGGATACACTCGCTCGTGATCTCTCTCGAACCGGCATAGAGCCGCAGCGAAAGGCTGTCGAGCAGCACGGTCGCGCCGCCGTTGTTATCGATCCGTATCGAGGCGAACCACGCCGCCGCTTGATCAGCCGTGACGCTGTCGGACGGAATCACCGTTGTGCTGCTGATCGCGAGCTGGGACGGATTCTGGACTGCGATGAGACCGGCGGGCGCCAGCAGCACCGAGAAGGTCAGGCCGTTCTCGGTCCCCTTCACCCTGACCGCCGGCTGATAGTTCCCCGTCGGCATGGCGTCAGGGATCACCACTGCGTTGAAGTAAAGCGTATTGGAGCCCGGTTCGATCCTTCTGCCCCGCGTGCCGTCGAGCCGCGCCAGGTAGACGATCGATCCGTTCGAAAACGTGATCCACGTCGAATCGGAAACACACTCGACTGCGGCGCCGCCGGTGTTGTCGACGCCCACGACGAACGCCACGGAGCTTCGCTTGCTCACCGGCGTCGGCGCGATGGATCCCGCGCGGTAGGCGAGGTGCGCCGGTTCGACGACCTGGACGGGATCGCTCAACACGAGCGTATCCGCGAAGGAAGCGCCGTTCTCCGTGCCCGCGAGCAGCACCGAAACGGGATAGCTCCCCGCGGCCATCCCCGGGGGAATCCCCGCGGTCGGGAAGACGACCGACGTCGTCTTGTTCCCGGGAAGCGCGCTCGCCGAACCGAGCGAGACGTTCACATGGTTCACGCCGTCGGAAAATGCGAGCTTCGTGTTCGCGCCGTCGAGAAGGACTGCCGCCTCCCCGTTGTTCCTGAGCGAAAGCGAGAATGCGTGGCTCTGACCTTTCGAGACGACCGAGGGGCTCAAGGAGCCGGCGACGTAAGCGATCGAAGCAGCCGACTGCACGAAAATCGGCGCAACGTTCGGGTAGGCGGAGGCGTCCTGGACCTGTGCGCCGCCCACGGAAGCCGTCACGGAAGCGTCGATGGTATCGGCGCCGAGAGGGGAGTTCATGAACACGTACATGCTCCGCCGATACGTCCGCTCCGTTCCGGCTGGAAGATTATCGGGCAACGGCGGAGTCCACGGCCCCGTCATACCGAAGTAACCGTGAATGAATGTGGGAACGATCTCATCCACCGAAACGACCGATCCGCCTCCGTTTATAACGCGTACGTCCACTGCGAACGTGTCCCCCCTGCTCACGATCGACGGTGCGGTGACGCGCATGATATCGACATTGGAAATGGAAACGCTGTTCGAACCGGCGTTGAATTCCACCTGGTACGGCGCGCCGTGCACATCGTTCCCAAGGAGCCTGACGCGCGGCGTGTACGTGCCGCCGAGCATGTTCGCGGGAACGACCGTCGCCACAAAATCGAGGGTGTCCGTTGCCGACCCGCCCAGAAGAACCGCTGCGGCCAAGTGCGCTTCATACGTATTCGAAGCGCTGTCCGCGAAAGAAATCGAGGTCTGCGTCGTCAGGTTCAGCCCCGTGGGACTGCCGTTCGCGACCGAGCACCTGAAGCTCGCGGGCCGCGTCGGGACAAGGTGGCGGGGCGTGAGGTACCCGGCGTACGTGCAAGCCGGCGAAGGCGCAAAGGTGACGTTGGCCGTGCCGATCGCGCTTCCCGTCAGGCTCTGGAACTCCACCGCGGAGAGTCCGGGCGTCGTACCCGATCTGATGAAAACGGACACGGCCCCGCTCGACTCGGTCTGCCGTTCGACGGTGAGGGGCGTCGAGGGATCCTTGTCCTCGCTTCCCACGGATCCGAGGCTCGGCTTCACCCGCACGAGGGTGCCCGGCGCGACGATATTCCCGTACACGTCACGGATCGAATTCGTCGTTATCGTGGAAACACTCGAACCGTTTGCCGTTATCGTACCGGGAACGATCGACAAAAACGTGATTGCGCCGCTTGGAACCTCCGGTCTCACGGTGATCGCGCCGCTGTAGCTGAGCGCGCCACCTCCGAGCGTCTGAGCGTTCAGGACAAGATTCTCCGCCTTGTTATCACGAACGGTCACCGCCGCGCGGCCGTTCGTCAGCGTCACGGGATTTACCGAGAAAACAGCCAAACCGCTGCTTGCGAGATTCACGCGGCTCGTGTCATCCTGCGTCGCCTCGTTGCCGTTGAGATCGTAGGCGATAAGCTGAAGCGCAAAGCTCTGGCCGGCCGTCATCGTGTATCCGTCGGGCAGAACATCGAATCGGGCGATCGTGCCGGCGGACGTTCCAACGGCAAAAACCACGCGCTCGAGCGCCGGCGGGTTCGCGTCCAGAATCGAGGCGGAGACCGAATTGATCCCGGCATGCGTATCGGTCGTGAGGCTGCAGACGGCGGCGCCCGTCGCGTCGGTCAGAACGAGCCCGTCTCCCGACGCTCCCGTGCCGTCCCAGAGGCTCGGGCTTCCGCCGAGGTTGCTCGTGATGACGAAACGTACGATCTCGGACGGGACCGCATTTCCGTAAGCGTCCCTCACGCGAGCCTTGAGAACGACCTTTGCGCCGACATGGACGCCGAGAGTGTCTCCCCGTACCTCGACGATCCGGTATGCGGGCCCGGGCAGAATGGTGAGAAGATCACTCCAATCCGAAAGGCTGTCCCCCGCGAGCGACAGCACCCGGATACGGTTGAAGCCTGCTGAAGTATCGGCCGCGGAGAATGACGAACGTCCCGCGGCCAGCGTCATCACGTCCGGAACGAAATCAATCGTCGAACGCCACGCGACGCAGCGCAGCTGCGAGCTCGAATCGGTATCGATCAGGTTGCCGTATTGATCGTAGGCCGCGACGTCCCCCGTGAACGACTCTCCCGCCTGGAATGAAACCCCCGGAAGCGCCAGCGTTACTCGGGCGATCGTGCTTCTCGGAACGGTCGATATGGTGAAACTCTGCGTCTCGAAGCTCTCCGGATTCGCGTCGAGAATCGATGCGCGCACCTGGTTTGTGCCGCGTATCGTGTCGGCTCTGAACCAGAGCGATACGGCGCCGCCGGCGTCGGTGACGGCCTGCGGCGATTCGAGATGACCGCTCCCCTGCTGCACGGTGAAAAATACCGTTTGAGCGTTTACCGCGTTTCCGTAGATATCGAGAACCCGCGCGCGAAGTCTCAGAGAATCGCCGACGAAGACACCGGTGCTGTCCCCGCCGAGCTTCACGAGTTGGTATGCGAGCGCGTTATCGACGGCCACGACGCCGCTGTAACCCTTGACCGGATTGACGGCGCTCGCCACTTCGATGCGAATCGGCTCCGCGACGGTGTACCGGAAGCTGTTCCCCGCGAACAATCCATTGACCAGAGTCCCGTTCGTCACCGAGAGCGCGCCCGATGCGGAGAGCGTGCTGTCCGCGGCCCGAACGGCCCGGAAATTTATCGCATATCCAGCGGTGGTGACCCTGTTGTTGAAGCGGTCCCTCGCTTCCGCCGAAACGGAGAAATCGGCGCCCGCGGACGCATTGGCCGGCGCGGCGACGACGTACGAGCTCACCGTATCGTTCGGAACTATCGTTATGCCGAACTGATCGCTCGAGAGGACCGGAACCTTGTCGCGGACCGATATCTGCCATGCCCCCGTCATCGTCCCCCTCCCGTAGAGGGTGACGGCGCCGCTCGCGAGATCGGCCTCCGTGACCGAAGCGCCGAAATTCGTGAGGCTGAACGTGAAGCCCCCACCGAGCGGCGGATCGAGAACGATCCGGCTCGTGTTCGTGAGATCGCGGTTCCCGTTCCCGTCGACCGCTTCGACCCTGAACGTGAAGCTGACCCCCGCCTGCGAGGTCTGTCCCGCAAGCACCGTGGCGCTGAGATCAGTGGCGCCGCTCGCGACAGTCGTGTATACCGCGTCGACGACGTTACCCGCGGGGATAGTGTTGTGATACGCATCGATGACATCCGCCAGGCCCGCGGCCGACGGCGCGTTGTATGTCACCGAAACAGTCCCTGCGCTGTTACTCATTCCTCTCCGCATCCAGGCACTGAGGGAGTCGGTGGTGCTCCCCGCGGCCCGGCTCAGATACCCGTCGGGGCTATCCTTGATGAAGATAGTGACATATTCGTTCGCCGCGGGATTGCCGTATGCGTCCCGCAGGGTCGCCGTCACGATAGTCGGAGCATTGACCGTGACCGATTTGCTCACCGGAGTGAGGACGATCGCGCTTACCGGTCCGCGGTCCGCCGTCGCGGTGAAAAGGACCGAGCGCGTCGAGCCCGTGGGCATCGAGGCGGTTATGGAGTCAGAGGCGGGGGCGCTCACGGTCCCGAGCTGCCAGAGCTCCCCGGATGCCCTTCCCGTAACACCTGTCGTCGAGGTCGTCTGCTGGCCCGGAATCGAGCGGCTCGCGTCGAAATAGCCACCGTCGCTCACGATCGACCAGTTCACCGTCACGCCGGGAACGGGGTTCCCGAACGCGTCCTCGGCGCCGACGACGAGCGACGATGCGACTTCCTGATTGACGACCGCGTGCTGATCGTTGCCGCTCACGATGAAGAGGCGATCCGGAGCCGCTTGATTCACGACAAGAGGCGCCGACGACGAGGAGGACACGGAGCCGCTCGAAGCGTAGATCGTGATCGATTCAACCTTGTTATCCGTTATGCGCAGTTCCGCGTCTCCCAGATCCGCCGGGACGAACTGATAGCGAACCGTATCTCCGACCTCGGACAGTATCGAACCCGCGGCGTTCCCGAGACCCCAGGTGATGAAATCGCCCGGAATCGTGGAATTCGTATAAACCTTGGCTATTCCGGCAAAATCGACGAGCTTGTTGTTCTGGCCGTCGCGCGCGTCGATCGTCACCGATGACGCCTGGCCCGCCGTCGCCGTACCGGCGTGTGTTATGGCAAAATGATGGAGCGCGCCCGGAACGAAGCTGACGCCCACCGTCTTGGTGATGGCGGCTCCATCGGCTCGCGCGCTGATCGTCTTCCCCTCCGCCACACTCGATTTTACGCTGCCGACGGCGATGCCGTTCAAATCGGTGACGCCGACGGGTTGCGTGACGGTATTCCCGCTCCCCGTAGCCTCGATAGTCACAGCCTTCCCCGCAATGCCGTTTTCCTGCGCGTCTTTCACCGTCACCGTCACGGCAACCGCGTCCACCCCGTCCGCCACAACCGACGTCTTGTCGACCTGCACATCCGAGAACAAAGCGCTGAACGGACCGGCCACGAACGTCACGTTCCTCGTATTCGTGATGATCGCACCGCCCACCCTCGCACTCACCGTCTTCAGCTCCGCCTTCGTCGATCTCATGGTCCCGACGGCGACACCGTCGGCTCCGGTCAGGCCAA
>JBAZPL010000160.1:0-5924 GCA_041648155.1 Candidatus Krumholzibacteriia bacterium | reverse complement strand
CTGAACCTCGTAGCCCTTCCCAAATGCTGCGAGCTGCGTTATGTGGCGAATCCCCAAGAAGTCCTTGTTTTTATTAGTTCAGCCTCCGGCACTCGCCACATAACGTTGATACTCACACTCAATCAAAGGGCCTCAAGCCACTCGAGCAGATCAGGCTGACGGTGCCAGGGAGGCATCTCTTCAGGAGCTGTTTTGCGGGCTCCGCCCATAGCATCCAACGCTCGACGCTTCATTTCCATGTCAATCTGGGCGTATTTGTGCGTCGTGAGCACGCTGACGTGGCCCAAGACTGCACGTATCACATCGAGGTCAACCCCAGCTTGAAGCATATGCATAGCCGTCGTGTGCCTCATGGTATGAGGTGTGATGTTACGTCCTCGCAGGGTCGGCATCGTGCGTGCGGCAAGAGCCGTGTATTTCTTGATCAAGCGTGCGACACCGGATCGCGTCATCGGCTGTCCATGACGCCCCACGAACACGGCTGCATCAGATTGTTCAGAGATACCGAGCTCTTTCAAGTAGGAGCATACTATCGCTGCCGTTTCCTTCGATAGAGGGCAACCGCGCTCTTTTCGTCCCTTGCCAAGTACTCGAACCTGCTCGGGGGGCACAAGCTGTAGTGCAGCGACCTTGAGATCGAGAGCCTCCTGCACGCGTGCCCCAGTATCATATAGGAGCCAAAGGAGGGTATAGTCGCGTCGACCGCGGGCAGTAGCTCGGTCGACGGCGGTGAGGATCGCTTGCAACTCGTCAGCTTCGAGATAGCCGACCAAGGAGAAGGGGTGTTTCTTGCGCGGGATCGCGGTGACGCGGCGGCAGAGTTCAGCAGATGGAGGGTGCTCGCCTGCCAGATAGCGGAAGAACATCCGAAGGCACGCCGCCCGGACATTGCGACTTGCCACGCTGTTGTCGCGTTCACGTTCGATGTGGTCCAGGAAAGCAAGCACAGTGTCCGGGCCGACGTCTTTGATCATCATCTCGGGGACCGGCATTTCTTGGCTCTGCGAAGCGAAGCTAAGGAACAGACGGAACGTATCACGGTAGCTCATGACGGTGTTTCGGCTAACGTCTCTCTGAGCAACGAGGAAGTCCCGGAAGAAACTTTGAACATAGGGAGCTAGCAGGTCAGAATTCATGTTACACCTCCGATAGGTTGGCTTGAACGGCTCGTGCGCGATGGAAGCGTGCGGTACCATAGCGCAATAGCTCGGCCGTGATGGTCAGATAGACGGATGTCGCAGCGACCGAGCCGTGACCAAGATAAGTTGAGAGCAAGGGAAGCTTGGCCTGGACGTCAACGCCCTCCTCGTACCAACGCGTGAAGCGGTGAACTGCCATCGTGTGGCGAATGTCGTGAAGTCGGGGGCCAGGCAGTCCTGGGGGGCCGCGCAGATCGCAGCGACGCAGCAAAGCCAAAAATGTTTCGCTGACTGCCCCGTAGGCACAGCGGCGACCGTGTCGACTGACAAAAACTGGCGTTTCCGGCGAGAGGGGTACCTGGCCTGCTGTTCGCCGGATACAAAGATAGTCCACGATGGACGCCGAGACTGATGGCGCCAATGGAACATATCGGGACTTGTAGAATTTTGTCTCCCGGATAAGGAGGATCTGTTGCTTGGCGTCGAAGTCCCCAAGATTGAGCCCGAGGGCTTCGCTGATTCGCAAGCCAGACCCGTAAAGCAGGCCGATCAGGCAGCGGAAAGTGCATGGCCGCAGAGAGCCAACGGGAGCTAGGTTGGACGCGGCCTTAAGCAGCGTCTGAATTTGCTGGACGGTATAGATGAAAGGCCGGCGAGAGGAATCTTGCTGCCGTGTCGGCGGGATATCGAGCGGTTCGGGCACAAAGAAGGATGGGTCCCTTAGAAGCATCCATCGACAGAACTGGCGAACCACTCTCCAGCGCCTTCGACGGGTTTGTACGCGGAGATTGGGTGTCGTAGCAATCCACATTCTTAGCACGGATGCCGAAAGGCGCCGTTCCTTCGGCAACTGCCGCAGGTAGCGATCAAGATGGGCCAGGATCGTTTCTTGAACGCGGAAGCTTTGGCCAAGAGACCGCTTATATTCGGCGAATGCCTGGAGGAATCTTCCCAAGCCACTGGCGAAGCGCGGCTCGCAACGTACAGATGCCAAAGCGGCGTCGGGATCCGCCGAGAGGAGAGCCTCGATGATGCCCCGATAGCCTTTTCGGCCATAGTCGCGAACTAGCTGGGTAAACGCATGCCCAGCGATGGCGCCCTCTTGCTGAGCGAACTTGAGAAACCGATGCAACCCGGCTCCTTCTTCAACAACGATACGAGCCTGTAGCCGCACGCGGCGGTGGCGGAGCCATGCAGCGATCAAATGCAAGTCGACCGAGAGGGCCCCCGTATCGGGGGGCGGCATGTTTAACGACCGGTTAAGAAATGCATTGAAATCGAGCAATCCCGAGCGCACCGTGGCGCGACGTCCCAAGGTGAAGGTCCCACATGCGATCGGCAGATATCGCTCGATGATTCGATGTAGGTTGTAGCGGAGCCACAGCATGGACTCATTCCCATTAAATGCGTGCCGAACACGGACATGGGCAAACGCATCGTCTTCGATAATCCCCTCGTGGAACAGCCACCGCGTCATCCTCGCAAAGTCTGTTAGCCGGCAGTAGAGAGCCTGTGTCGCGTACTGTTTTTCGGCGCGCTCCCTCCAGGGCACGATCCAATCGGTGCGCCCAGAATAGTTGAGCGGTGTCTGGTCAGGCAGGAGGAGACGAAAGCTGCTACAGAGTGTCTTCAGCCAGTAGCGCGTCGCACCAGGGTCGCTTGTCGTTGAGACGAAACGTTCGACCAGTGCGCACTCGTGGCTTAGTTGAAAAATTGGCGTCATGATGACACCCCCGGCAGATCAAGGGCAACCTCACGCAGATGATCGACATCGATCTTGGTGTATGCGAGCGTCGATTCGAGGCTGCGATGGCCGAGCAGATCGGCGATTTCCTTGATTGGACGCCCGATTTGCAGCAGTCGCGAAGCCACCGAATGGCGCAACGCATGGGGACCTCGGTGGATCCCCGTGACGTTGGCGTGTTCTATGCACTCTCGAATGATCTGTGCCAAACCCCTTGTGCAGAGGGGCCGATGTGGAGACCGGATCGAGAGAAATATCTCGCGGTATGGTGCTGTGATGGGACGAACTTCCCTCAGATATGTGATGAGACCATCTCCCACCTCCCTGGTAAGTGGAAGGAGTAACGGGGCGCGTGTTTTGCGATGACGGATGGACAGGCGGTCATGACGCCAATCGATATCGTCAAGGTGGAGACCACGGACTTCGCCGATCCGCAACCCGTAAGTGACAAGCAATTGAAGAAGGGCGTGGTTTCGCTTACCGATCAGAGATGTTCGATCTATACCATGAAGGACGCGAAGCACTTCGTCCCACGGTAGCGCTCGCGGTAGGCGGGCGAGCCTGTAGGTTGGGATCGTCGGGACTGCCTCCACGAGCGAGGCATCAATGTAACCGCGCACATGCGCGTAACGAAGAAAACTCCTGAGCGCATGGCACAAAGCCTTCTTGCCGCTCCGCGGCAGGCGAGTGGCTCGTGCGACGACAAACGCGCACACCGTGGAGGCCGATAACTTGCGCAGACCGTTGGCTGTTGCTTGCTGACCGAGGTGTAGCAAGAACGGCTCGACGTGGTGCCGCCACATGCGAACCGTGCCCTCGGCAAGTCCCTGTTGATGTAGAAGAAAATCGCTGTATTCGGCGACCAGACTGGATTCTTTTTCCATAGAGCTACCCCCTTCTCGCCTACCGCAAGGCGAGACGACTAGGGTAGCTTCTGCTTATGGCAGGCCAGTTTCGTTATGTGGCGAGTGCCGGAGGCTGAACTAATAAAAACAAGGACTTCTTGGGGATTCGCCACATAACGCAGCTCGCAGCATTTGGGAAGAAATGGTGCGCGCACCATTTCTTCCCCTTGTGCCCCGAGTACGTCGCATCAGGATCGTGAGGCGTCTGCAGGCTCTTGCCCTCGACTTCCTTGGGCGCCTTCAACTCCACCGGCGCGGGCCCGTCTCCACGGTCGTCATCGTCGTCGCGCGGCTCCGGCGCCCGCTCGCTGACTTTGCACTGCTCCGCCAAAAGCCGCTCGAGCAGCCCAAACTCCTCCATCTTCCCAATCGCCCGATGATCCTTGAACGTCTCCACCAGCCGATACAGGTCCCGCGCCACCACCCGCAATCGCCGCGGCCCTTCCTCTCGCCGCGCGTCCCGGTACCAACTCTCCTCCCCGTGCCGCTTGAGCACCCCCGCCGGCAGCCTGTCGTGCAGGTCCCGATGCCCCTTCTTGATCGCGTGCAGGAATACTCGGATCGTCTCGCAGAACAGCCCCAACCGGTTGAGCCGCGCGAAGTTCGACAGGATGTGCGTCGAGTCGAGCCGTTGGCGCGTCACCTTCACTCCCAAGGCCGGAATCAGCTCGTCGGTGAGCCGACGGAACACCAGCGACCCCTTCTCGCACGCCATCAGCTTCGCCCGGAAGTTGTGCAGCGTCTTCTGGCACAGGTCCGCTTCCTTCAGCGCCAAATCGAACGCGCACCACCACCGCGTGTCGAAGCGCAGCGCATCCAGCGCTTCCTCGTCGGTCAGGTCATTGGCCTCTTTCAAAATCAGCGTCCCCAACACCAGCGCTACCGACCGGTTCGGCCGCCCCGTCTCGTCGTCGTAGAACTCCGCGAACTCGGGCTCCGCCCGCAGCAGGATCGGCAACGCCTTCTCCCGGAACGGTCCCGCCCAGCTCTTCTCGCACGCCGCCCGTTTCTTCGGCGGCAAGAGTCCCGTCGCGTCGAACATGTCCTGCTGTGGGTCCGTGGGTCGGTACATGGCTGTCTCCGTACGCGCGCGAACTCGCGCGTACCAGGATTCTAGAACATTCTGCCGATCCATTTCAAGCGACGCTCAGGGAGTGCGCCGAAAACAAGTCCGCGGGAGCTTGCCTTTTTCAATGAGCGCTGTTGACCACAGAACTACCACCCGATTGCGCCGGGCCCTCTGAGGGCCCGGCGCCCGAACAAAGACCAGTTCCCAAACTCCGGGGAAGAGTGGCCCTCTATAGAGCTGTTGACCTGCCGACGGAACTTGCTGCCGTGCATCTTGCCGTACCTCAGCTCCTCGCGCTTGCGCGAGGAGCCCGAGCGGCCCCCGCGGGGGCGCTCGTTCCGTTGGGGGACAGCATCTCTCACGTCCACCCTAACGACTTATCCCAATGCCGTTCACTTAGCGGCGCACGACTGCGAAACACAGGCAAGAAGCGGCGACTTGTGGAGCAGATTGCATCTATTTTCTCAGCGCTTTTTGCCAGATTACTTGCAGCGCTGCAAGTAAAACCAAAATTAATCAACATTCGCCGTCACAATTTGCGCGAGAGCTCGTCATCCGCCGCATTGTGACCGCTGTCGAACACCTTAAGTGAACGGCATTGCGACTTATCCCCAACACCTCCGCTCCGAAAGTCCTGGGGATAACTCCCCTCTTCCCGGCCAGACCGCACCTTCTGCATCGAGAGGGACTTTTTACGAGAGAATCAACCTTCTGACCATCAAGCTCCTGCCCAGCCGCAAGAGCGCGTCAAGGTCCATCCGATGGTTCGCGAGCGGGCAGGTCATCGACCACCAGAGCGCGGCGCGCGACATCGCCGCTGTCGTGGATAGGCTGCAGGGCAGGTCGCGGGTGGTGCGCGGGCTGACCCTGACGACGGACCAGGGGACTCAGGCGGATCTGGGGTCTACCGGCCTACACAGGGCCGTCAAGCGCGCCGGCCTCATTCCTCTTAACTGAAGCGGTACAGGGCGCTGGCGTTCGCCGTCGTGGCCCGCGCCACTTCCTCCAACCCCACGCCGAAGAGACGCGCGAGCGCCTCGGCTATCTCGACTACCGCGGCCGGCTCG
>JBAZPL010000159.1:0-6000 GCA_041648155.1 Candidatus Krumholzibacteriia bacterium | reverse complement strand
CGGGACGGGCTCAAGTTCAAATGGCAGCCGCGGCCCGAGGAACTCGACGCGTGCCGCGAGTTCGGCCGCGAAATCGCCGAGGCGACGAAGAAGCCGTGCGAGGCATAACGGCGGGCGAAACGGAACTCTCGAACCGCCGATAACAAGGAAACGCACGAAAGGAGCTTTCGATGGGCATGTTCTGTTACCAATGCGAGCAAACAACAAAGGGAACGGGTTGCGTAACGACCGGCGTCTGCGGGAAGGATCCGATAACCGCGGCGCTTCAGGATCTGCTGCTCTATCAAGCGAAGGGCATTTCGATGTACGCCCATCGTGCGGCCAGGCTCGGAGGGCGCGACCGAGAAATCGACGTGTTTACGATCGAGGCGCTCTTCTCGACCGTGACGAACGTCAATTTCAATCCCGAGAATCTGAAGACGCTCATCGACCGCGCGGCAGCGACGCGCAACAGGGCGCGGAAGCTCTATGAAAACGCCTGCGCCACGTCCGGGAAGACACCGGAAGCGCTGGGCGGACCCGCCGCGCTCCAGCCCGCGCGCGACGTCGACAGCCTCGTCGCCCAGGGCCTCGGGATATCGATTCTCGAGCGAAGCGCGAAGCTCGGCGCAGACGTCACCGGCCTCCAGGAGCTCGTCACGTACGGCCTCAAGGGAGCCGCCGCCTACGCCGACCACGCGCAGATCCTTGGCAAGGAGGACGCGGCTCTCTACGCTTCGTTCCACGAGGTGCTCGACGCGCTCGCGAAGGAGAAGCCGACCGCGGAGGAGCTTCTCGGCTGGGCTCTCAAGACGGGCGAGATCAACCTCAAGGCGATGGAGCTTCTCGACGCGGCGAACACGGGAGCATACGGGCACCCGACGCCCACGAAGGTCCGGGTCACGCCGGTTAAGGGACATGCGATCGTCGTCTCCGGGCACGACCTCAAGGATCTCGAAGAGCTCCTCAAGCAGACCGAAGGCAAAGGCATCAACATTTACACGCACGGGGAAATGCTCCCCGCGCACGGCTACCCGGGCCTCAAGAAATACACGCATCTCGCCGGCAACTACGGCGGCGCATGGCAGGAACAGCAGAAGGAGTTCGACGCGTTCCCCGGCGCCGTGCTCATGACGACGAACTGCATCCAGAAGCCGCGCGACAAGTACAAGGGGCGCATCTTCACGAGCGGCCTCGTCTCGTGGCCGGGCGTGCGGCATATCGATCAGAAACGCGATTTCGCTCCCGTGATCGAGGCGGCGCTCGCCGCGCCGGGCTTCGCGACCGACGCGCCGGAGCAAACGATCACGGTCGGCTTCGGCAGAAACGCCGTCATGGGAGTCGCCGGCGCGGTGATCGACGCGGTCAAGGCGGGAAAGATACGCCGCTTCTTCCTCATCGGCGGCTGCGACGGGGCGAAACCCGGCCGGAGCTACTACACCGATCTCGCCAAGGCGGTGCCGGACGACTGCGTGATCCTCACGCTCGCGTGCGGGAAATATCGCTTCAACAAGCTCGAGTTCGGGGACATCGGCGGCATCCCGCGGCTCCTCGACATCGGGCAGTGCAACGATTCCTACTCGGCCGTGCAGATCGCGCTCGCGCTCTCGAAGGCGTTCGGGATCGGCGTGAACGAGCTGCCCCTCTCGATCGTCCTGTCATGGTACGAGCAGAAGGCGGTCGCCGTGCTGCTGACGCTTCTCTACCTCGGGGTGAAGAATATCAGGATCGGGCCGAGCCTCCCGGCCTTCGTGACGCCGCCCGTGCTCGGCATTCTCGCAGATCAATTCGACATCAAGCCGGTCACGACGCCCGAAGCGGACCTCAAGGCGATGCTGGCCTGATAAGAAAAGAGCAGTGGGAATCCGCAGGAATCCGGGAAAAAAGCTAACCCCCTCCTACCGCTTTCCGGCGGATTCTCCATTCTACCTCCGCGGCGCGAATTGCTGAACGCGCCTGTTCCGCGCGTCGACCACGTAAACATTGCCGTCGGCGTCTACCGCTACGCCTTCGGGATGATCGAACTGCCCCTCGCCGGTACCGCGCGTCCCGACCTTCGTCACGAAAGCTCCGTCCGCGGTGAATTGCACGAAACGGTCGTTCCCGAGATCGGCAACGAAAATCGCGCCGCCGGCCGCGGCCGCCACGTCGATGGCGCAATCGAACCGGTCATCCCCCTGCCCGTAGCCGCCCCAGGCAGCCAGCAGCGCACCTTCGGCCGAGAATCGCTGAATCCTATGGTTCTGACAATCGGCCACGAGAACGCTCCCGTCGTCCGGATTCACCGCGATGCCCATCGGGCCGTTGAATTGCCCCGGTCCGGCGCCGTACTCTCCCCACACCCCGAGAAAATCGCCGGCCGACGAGAATTTCTGAACGCGGTTGTTCCGGCCGTCGGTGACGTAGACGGCTCCGCCGGACGCGGCGACGCCGACGGGAGACCGAAACTGGCCGTTCCCCGTTCCCTCGCTTCCCCATTTCAAGATAAAGGAGCCGCCAGGCGAGAATTTCTGAACACGGTTGTTGCCGCCGTCGACCACGTAGACATATCCGTCCTCGTCGACCGCTATCTTCTCGGGAAAATCGAACTGGGCGTCGCCGCTTCCCGCTCCGCCCCATCGCAGCAGAAACGCGCCGTCCGCGGTGAACTTCTGCACATCGTTGTTCCAGTTGTCGGTGACGTACACGTCCCCCGCGGCGTCCACCGCGATCCCTTTCGGATATGAGAAAACGCCTTCGCCGATCGTCGCCTCGTTCCCCCATTGCCTGGTGTAGATATAGGCATCGGTGCGGAAGGGTCCCCATGCGAGCGTGGCATCGCAGCAACGGAAAAGCCCCGAGTCATACGGCGCCGTTCTGTGGTCGAGCGCGCCGCGATCGAACTTCGCGACGCCGCCATAGGAAGCGAACAGCTCCCACGCAAGGACGGGAAATCCCTCGTCCCACTCGATGAGCCCGAAGGCCGGCCCGAACACGAGATCGACGCAGCGCAGGCCGAAGAACTCGACCGTGATCCGCGGCTCGAGCGTGAAGACGATCCGGGCGCCTTCACGGCCCTCGTAACGAAACGGCCGAGGAACGAACGAAGGCGAAACCGCGAGCGTGCGCGACCAGACCCCACCCTCGAGCTGCATGCCGCATTGCACGGGCTCGGCGATCTCGATCCCCAGCTCGCTCGCGAAGGCCGAATCCGAAGAAACGTCGAAACCGGCGACGAAGCTCATCGTCACGACCTCGACGACCGGCACGGAGCCGATGTTCCGGATAACCACCTTTCGCACCGTGGCGATCGGCACGCTGCGGGAATTCCGGATTCGTCCGGAAGCCTCGATCTTCACGTCGCAACTGAGACGCAGGTCGCCCTCCGCGCTCACCCGAAACCGGTGGAGCTTGCCGGGAACGATCCGCATGGAAAGATCGATCGCGGGTTCGAACTCGACGCGACCCCTCGTGATCGTCACGGAGGAGGCCACGCCGCCCGAATCGCCCGAGAAGAGAACGATATTCGACAGATCCAGACCACCCCCCGAAACGGAGACGCCTTGCGCAGCCGCGACAAGCTCTCCACGATCCGCGGCGTTCCTGGCGGCCCCCCCGCTCCCGGAAAAACCGATCGACGTCGTCGCGTCGAGTATACCGGTGATCACCGCGTCCGCCAGAAACGCAGGCGTCGTGCGGACAAGGAGCCGGTTCCCGTCGGCGAGAACCGATCGCACTCTCCTGATGTATCCTCCGCCATCCGTCCCGACGATGACCGCGCCCGGCGGAATCACCGGCATCCTGCCCAGCATGTCGTACACGAGAAGAGTATCGGCCGCATCGACGAGCGAAAGACCGGTCCTTTCGTTCACGACGAACACATCGTCGGAAATCTTCACGCCCGATCCTTTGCCCCGCGGCTCCGTCGGCGTGTCCGTGCCGCAACCCGCGATCGCGGCGCATCCGGCGACGAACGCGACAAGGAACGTTATTCTCGCCCGTGCGCTCATTGCGGTATCAGGATTCCCCATTCGTCGAACACGACCGCGGCGATGCTGTCGACGGCGCTCCGTCTGAAGAACCACAGCGGAAATCCGAAGTGAAAGCTCGCCGCCGCGACGCCCGTTCCGGCCGAAACCTCGGGAACGACGTGCTCGTACTTCGTCACCCACAGCGCGACGGCGGCGGCGTTCAACGCTGAGTTCTCGCTCTTTGCTCGCATCGAATAGATCGGATGGAAACAGGGCTGCGACCGGGCGGCGGTTCGCTCCATCCAGTACCCCGGGTCGTAAACCTCCACGTAGGTGAAGCCTCCGGGGCCGAGGGAGTCTTCGGGATTGAAATACCTCCCCGACTTCGTGACCTCCGTCCAGAGATCGATGCGCGGCGGAAATCCCGGATGCGCGGCGGTGAGCGGGTCCGAATCGTCGCGCAGCCCATACGACATGCAATCGTAGTGGTTCTTGATCCTCTCCGGCATTCCGCTGCCCGTTCGAAAGATGCCGTCGATCTTGTCGAGCATCGTCACGCAGTAGTCGCGATACGGCATACTGTGCACGCTGCTCCGGTCGCCGCCGCAGTCTTCCCTGTTGGCCGTGATCTCGCATGCGAGATTCATGGGAAACGACTGCGCCGCCTGGGACAACGCCGCGGCGAGCCCTCCGCCTCTCTGCCCCTGCCCGAGCGTCCAGAGGTGCCCGCCCTTCAGGAGAAACATCGAGAGATAATTGACGGGGTGCCTGCCGGCTTTCCCCACCTGGCTTTCGGGCGTGAAGGGGATCATCTTGCTCCACGCGTTGTTCTCGGAGGAATACGTCCAGATAACGTTCCGGTATCTCCCGAGGAGATCGAGCGCGGGGAGCTTGAGCTGGTTCTGGACGGCGTCGTAGACGTCCCTCGCGGGATCGAAACCCGCCGCGCGGGAGCAGGTGCGGAGCCAGAACTGGTCGTGGACCGATTCGGTCGGATTCGAGTAGTCGTTCACCGGCATGTTCGTCGAATAGTAGTCGTCGACGAAGAGCAGGGAGCGGTCCATCGGAAACGGCACGACGTTCACCGTGACGCGCGCGAGCGTGCGATTGCCGGCGATATCGATCGTCTCGACAAAGAGCGTATGAACGCCGGCATAGAACGCGACCTCGCTCGCCCCTGTGAGACCCGGCTCGAAGGGAGCGTCCCATGCGCTCGCGTCGGGGACATCCCATGAATACCGATACCCGGCGATCGTTCCCCCGTAGTCGCTCACGTTCGCGCGCCACGTGAAGCGCAGCGGAACACCGGGCGGGAGATCCCTTCGTTCGGGATTGAGATTCGTGCCGAGGAACCTGAAGCCGACGAGATACTCGTCGTAGAGAATGAGCAGCGGCATGGCCGACGCCCTGACCTTGAACCTGCGGGCGTTCGTGCGGGTGCTGAAGGTGTCCTCGGTCCTTCCCGCCGCGTCCCGCGCCTGCACGGCGAATATATATGTTCTCCCGGCCGTGAGAACCTCGTCGTCCCCGAGAACAGTCGTTCTGCCGGAATCGCCGGGAGCATTGAACGGCATCCACCGCGACCATGCGCTCTCGTAGCGCCGCGGGTTCGCGTTCAGGTCCCCGATTATGTCGAATGCGGGATTGTACGTTCCGGTGGTATCGACGACGGGACTCCAGAGGTAACGGACCGCGGCGGGCGCGGCGCCTTCACCGGCGCTCCAGCCGAACGCGGTCACCTTCGCGTACTGCGGCTCGAGTGCGGTGGGGGGTGGTTGGTCAATGATGACACTGGGAAGTCCAGGGGAATCAGGCTTGGGAGGCGCGACGGAATCCTCCCCGCAACCGATGAATGCGAGCACGACGCAACACGCCGCGACGCAGCCCGCAAAGAGAAGGATACTTCCCGCGCCTTTCATTCGTTAATTATAAGCCCGCTGTCAATCGTAGAGTAGGAGTCAGGCGCCGTGGCTACAGATTCCGGGCGGCGATTCCCGCTTCCTTTCGGGCGGGGCCTCAGTCCCGGCAACCATACCCGGTTTCCAGTCTCCCCTCATCGAACCGTACGTGA
>JBAZPL010000158.1:0-6039 GCA_041648155.1 Candidatus Krumholzibacteriia bacterium | reverse complement strand
CGAAACGGGTCCGCGTCGCGAGCTCGGCGAATCTGAACGCCCTCGAGGAGCTCTTCATCGTGACGGGCGCCCGGGAGTGGAACGATGAGGGAATACTCGACGAGCTCGAAAAGTTCGAGCTCAAACGTGTCCGCGCGAGGTGAGTGATGAACATCGTACGGGTCATTTTCGTGGCGCTCGTCGTTTTTCTCATCCAGGTGACCGCGATCCACCGGATCGGAGTGGCGGGGTGCACTCCCGATCTCATGGTGATTCTTCTCGTCTCCCTTGCGCTCGAGCGGGGCCCCGTTCTCGCCGTCGTTATAGGATTCCTCCTCGGCTTTCTCCAGGATCTCGGGAACGCTTCGTTCCTCGGCATGAACGCTCTGGCGAAATCGATCCTCGCGTACGGCGTCTCGCGCGTCGGCGGGGGTCTCCTTCCCGAGAACGCGCTCTACAAGGGCTTCATCATATTCGCCGCCTGTCTCGTCAACGACATCGTCGTACTTCCTATCGCCACGTCATTTTCCCTCGGCGATGTGTTCGTGTCGTTCTTCCGGTTTTCACTTCTGTCGGCGCTCTATTCGGCGTTCCTCGGCGTGGTCATCTACGCGCTGCTCGAGCTCCTGACGCGGAGGGTGGTGCGGCCCGGTGGCGGATATTGACCTTCACGACGAAAGAGTACTCGATCCGCGGCGGCGCACGCTTTCGATGATTCTCGTCGGGGCCATGGCGCTCCTTATGATCCGGCTCTTTGTCCTCCAGGTGGTCCGCCACGAGTACTACACGAAACTCTCCTTCTCGAATCAGCTTCAACGGGAGCGGATCATCGCGCCGCGCGGTATCATCCGGGCGCGCGACGGGTCGAAACTCGTCGTCAATATGCCCGTCTACCAGATAAGCGTCATTCCGAACCGCACGGCGAAGAGACGCGAGATTCTTTCGGTCGCTTCCCGGTGGCTCAAGCTCGACCCGGCGAAAGTGCAAGGGGACCTCGACGCGTGGATAAAGCGCTACCCGGACGGCAGGGAAATGGTCGTCGTGCAGGCCGCCGACAAGGAGCAGATTTCCATACTGCGGGAAAACCGGGATCTCCTCTCCTTTTTCAGGCTCGCGATGGAGCAGCGGCGATTCTACCCCGAGGGGCGGCTCGCCGCGCACGTGTTCGGGTACGTGGGAGAGGTGACCGATGAAGAGCTCGTGAAATCCAAAGAGATCGAACAGGGAGACATACTCGGCCGCACCGGCATCGAACGCGAGTACGACAAATACCTGCGAGGGACGGACGGCATTCGCATCGTCGGCATCAGCGTCGGGGGGACGCAGGTCGGAGAGGTGAGCACCCTTATGAACGAGGACGAGATCGAGCGTCTGGGCGGCGCGCGATCCCCCGTCTCGGGCGCCGAAATCCATCTCACCATCGATCTCAACGTCCAACGCGCGGCGGAGGCAGCCTTCCAGTGGGAGCGCGGGGCGCTCGTCGCCATGGACCCGCGCAACGGAGACATCCTCGCCGCGGTGAGCAGGCCGACGTACGATCCGAACATGTTCATCGAAGGGGTGAGCGACGAGCAGTGGAAACAGCTCTTCGAGGATCCGGCGCGAGCGATGTTCAACAGGATCGTCCAGGCCGCGTATCCGCCCGGTTCGGTCTTTAAGCTCGTGACTGCGTATGAGGCGCTCGCCGGCGGGAAAATCAACGAAAACGCGTTCCAGCGCCCGTGCTTCGGCGGCCTGCAGTTCGGGAACCGCTACTTCAAATGCTGGCAGCCGAAGGGGCACGGCTCGCTCCGGCTCGATATGGCGATCATCCAGTCGTGCGACGTCTATTTCTACCAGCTCGGCGAGAAGCTCTCGATCGACGAATTCGCCCGCGGAGGAGGCCTTTTCGGCCTCGGCAAAAAATCGGGCGTCGATCTGCCGAGCGAGGTTTCCGGCGTGATTCCCGACGGGGCGTATCTCGACCGTCGATTCGGGAAACGGAAATGGTCGAGGGGGCTGCTCCTCAACTACTCGATCGGGCAAGGAGAGATACTCACGACTCCGCTGCAGCTCTGCGCGCTCGCGGCGCGGTTCGCGAACGGCGGAAAGAATATCCGGCCGCACATCGTGCGGGAGATCGTCGATTCCGACGGTACGGTGGTCTTCGCGGCGAATGAAAGCGCGGCACCGATCCCCGGGATCGACCGGCGCGCTCTCGGGATCGTGCGGGACGCGATGCAGGGGGTCGTGGCGAACGAGTGGGGAACGGGGAAGGCCGCCGCGCTCCCGGGGATCGCGGTCGCCGGCAAGACCGGCACCGCGCAGAATCCGCACGGCAACGATCATGCCCTGTTCGTCGCGTATGCCCCGGCGGACGATCCGACCATCTGCATCGCGATCGTGATGGAGAACGCGGGGCACGGCGGCTCCATGGCCGCCCCCATCGCGCGGCAAGTGATGTCCGCTTTTTTCAATCCGCTCGGGAGCCCCGGCCCCATCGCCTCGCGGGCGTCCGAAGCGCGGGAATAGAGTCATGGGAGAGAGATACTTTCAGGATTTCGATTGGCTGATCCTCCTGCCCGCGATCCTGCTCATCGCTTTGGGGCTCCTCACCCTTTATTCGATCGATCACGTTCCCGCCGAATTCAGGGACGACTTTCAGCCGGCGAAGACGGGCGCCTTCGAGCGGCAGCTTCTCTGGGTGCTCGCCGGGCTCGTCGTGATGACGGTCGCGTGCCTCGTCCCCTTCAGATATTACGAAGGGATGGCGGTCATCTTTTATTGTATAGGCCTGGTGCTTCTCGTCGCCGTGCTCTTCGCTCCCGCGGTGAAGGGAGCCAGGCGCTGGATCGATATCGGCAGTTTCAGTCTGCAGCCGAGCGAATTCATGAAAATCGCGGTCATATTCATGCTCGCGCGTTTCCTCGCCGAAAAAAGGAACCGGCCGGACAGCTTCCGCGTGCTGGTCATCGGCGCCGCGATCGCGTTCGTGCCGTTTCTCCTCGTCATGAAGGAGCCGGATCTCGGCACGTCGCTCGTGTTCCTCGCGCTCCTCTTCCCGGTCATGTACTGGCGCGGCATCGACGAAAGCCTCCTCATCCTTTTCATGACGCCTCTCCTGAGCGCGCTCCTCACGGTTTTCAGCGCGACGGCTGCGGAACGCGGCAACTATCCGTATCTTCTGCTCCTGTTCTTCATCGTGATCCTCATCGCCGCGTACCGGCGCAGACGCGATCTGTTTCGGAGCATTTCCCTCGTCGGATTGAACGTCGGGGTAATGCTCATCGTGCCGATGGCGTGGAACAGGCTCGAACCGTACCAGCAGAAACGCATCCTCACCTTTCTCAGGCCCGAATCCGATATCCTCGGCTCGGGGTGGCAGGTCTACCAGTCGAAGCTCGCGATCGGTTCGGGAGGATTCATGGGGAAGAAGTTCCTCCACGGCACCCACAAGCTTCTCGCCTTTCTTCCCGAGCGCCACAGCGATTTCATCTACTCGGTGATATCGGAGGAGTTCGGGTTTCTCGGCGCCCTCGTGCTTCTCGTTCTGTTTTCCATCATCATAATCCGCGGGCTCTATCTCGCCACGAAGGTGAAGAACCGGTTTGCGTCGATCGCCGCGGTGGGCATCTGCTCCTACTTCGCGTTCCATGCGATCGTCAACATCGGCATGACGACGGGCCTCATTCCCGTGACCGGGCTTCCGCTTCCCTTCATGAGCTACGGCGGTTCATCGATGGTCGTGAGCTGCTTTCTTATCGGCGTGCTTCTCAATTTCAGCAGACGCTTCTATGAGTACTAGGAGGACCGCGTGCATCCCATATTGATCGAAATCGGACCGCTCAAAATATATTCGTACGGTTTCATGCTCGCGATGAGCTTCTGGATCGGGATCCTTCTCGCGGCAAGGCGGGCCGCAAAGCGCGGCATCAACCAGGACCATATCTACGACATGAGCATCATTATGATCCTCGGCGCCGTGATCGGTTCGCGGACGCTGTACATCCTTACGCACCGCGCGGATTACCGGAGCCTCCTCGATATCATCGCGCTCTGGCAGGGGGGAGCCACCTTCTACGGCGGCTTCATCCTCGCCGTCGCCGGCGCGGCCGTCTATATCCGGAGAAAAAAGCTGTCCTTCTTTCCTGTTGCCGACGCGTGCGCCCCCTCGATGGCGCTCGGCTTCTTTTTCACGAGGATCGGCTGCTTTCTGAGCGGATGCTGTTTCGGGCATCCGACGAAGTCGATCCTCGGGGTCGTCTTTCCGCCCCAATCGCCGGCCGGGTACTATTGCGCCGGGCTCGCCGTGCACCCGACGCAGCTCTACGATTCGTTCTACGGCCTCGTCATGGCGTGCGCGCTCCTTTTCATCGACCGGAAAAGACCCTTCACCGGCTTCACCTTCGGCATGTTGTGCGTTCTCTATGGCGCGGGGCGATTCACGATCGATTTCTACCGGTTTTACGAGGATTCGGCCGTCGTCGGGAAGCTCATGACGGTGAGCCAGCTCATGAGTCTCGTCCTCATCGCCGTCGGTGTTCTCATTCTCGGCGTGCTCTCGGCGCGGACCCGAAAGGCGAAGGGCGCGGCGGTGTAGGGCGCGGTCCCGGACGTTTGCGCGGGGGCGAAGGGTGGTGGTGCGGTGCGGGGGTTTCTCTCTTTTCTCCTCGATTGTCTCATTCCACGTTCGTGTCTCGCGTGTGGACGCGGGGTCGGCTCCTTCGATCCCGCGGCTGTTTCGGCCGCATCCTGCGCGACCCGCCGGATGGAGGAGTTCCTCGACTCTGGATTGCGGATGGCGCTCTGCGCGGGAATCTCCGTGTCCGCGGATGTTCTGTGCCCCGTATGCTGGTCGAAGCTCGAGCCGGCCCGGGGCGAGGGTTTCCTCGCGCGCTTGTCCGCCGGCGCCAAGGACGTGCCCCTCGTCTCGCCATTTCATACGAATGACGAGCTTCTCGAACTTGTTCGGTTTCTTAAATTCTCCGGAGGAAAATCCGCGGTCCCCGCTCTCGGGTGGTGGATGGCGGCAGCCCTTGGGGATTATCTCGGCAAGGCCGCGGAACGTGATTCGTTGGATCCCGTGCTCGTTCCCGTTCCGCTCCATCCGAAGCGGGAGAAGTCGCGCGGCTATAATCAGGCGGCGCTTCTCGCCCGTGAGGTCGCCGGGCGGCACGGGCTCGACGTCGATTCGAGAATTCTCATGAGAATCAAGAACACGAAGGCTCAATCGACACTCGATCGGGAGAAGCGCTCCGAGAACGTGAACGGCGCCTTCGGTCTCGACGGGGGAGAATTCGCCGAGGACAGAAACGTCATCCTGATTGATGATCTCGTGACCACGGGGGAAACCGCGAGAGCCTGCATCGCCGCCCTGGAGAGTGCGTCGCCGCGCTCGATCGCCGTGCTCGCGGCGGGACGTGCAAGAGATTGATTATTCATATGGCTGCGAGCCGCGGCGCACGCTTTTCCGTTCGCAGGGAGGCAACCATCTGCTGCTTGACAGACGGAGGCGTGCTGTGGGAACATCGCGCTGTTCTGGTGAGGTAACCGGACCAGCAAAAAGGGAGGGAATCGTGCTCGCAACCAACAAGGAGCTCATGGCTGCCGCCCGTCAAGGGAAGTACGCCGTCGGAGCTTTCAATATAAACAACCTGGAGTTTCTGCAGGCGATCACGGGTGCCGCGGAGGAGCTCGGGAGCCCCGCGATCATCGCCCTTTCGGAAGGCGCCATCAAGTACGCCGGTTTCCGGAACATCGTTTCCATGGTGAGGCTGATGGCGGAGGAAAAGAAGGTCCCCATTTCCCTGCATCTCGATCACGGTAAGGACATGGACGTCATCGCAAAATGCATCGAGGGAGGCTTCACGTCGGTCATGATCGACGGCTCCGGGCTACCCTTCGAGGAGAATATCGCGGTGACGGCGAAAGTCGTCGAGATGGCCCGTCCGAAGGGTGTCTCGGTCGAAGGGGAGCTCGGGAAGCTCGCCGGGATCGAGGACAACGTCTCCGTCGCCGAGCGCGACGCGATGCTCACCGATCCGGCTCAGGCGGAGGAGTTTGTCAAGCGCACGGGCGTCG
>JBAZPL010000157.1:0-6067 GCA_041648155.1 Candidatus Krumholzibacteriia bacterium | reverse complement strand
CCACGCGGAGCTTCGCGCTCCGCGATCGCGAATTCCGTTCGATCTCTTCCGGCGACGGCCGCACCGCCGACCGCGTGAGTACCGTGAGGCGCGGGAGTTTCCCGCAGCGACATTCCGGGAAATCCTTCGGGCAAACGCAGCCGAGCGCCTCCTGCCTGAAGAACCGTTTCACGATGCGATCCTCGAGCGAATGGTAGCTGATCACGACGATCCTCCCGCCGGGATTCGAATGCTCGACCGCCGCCGGCAAAAATTCCGAGAGACTTTCGAGCTCCCCGTTCGCCCACACGCGCAGCGCCTGAAAAACGCGCGAAAGGGTGCCGTTCACGTCCCGGGCCGGGGTGGCCTTCGCGACCGCCTCGCGAAGCTGCAGGGTCGATTCCATTCCGCGCGAGTCCCTGAGCCGTACGATCTCCCTCGCTATCGCCCGCGAGCGGCGCTCCTCCCCATACTCGCGCAGCACGTCCGCGATCTCCCGCTCTTCGCTCGACGATATGAATTCCCCCACCGAGTGGCCGTCCTCTCCCATCGCCATGTCGAGCGGCCCGTTCGCCATGTAGCTGAATCCGCGCTTCGCATCCGAGAGCTGATAGGTCGAAACGCCGAGGTCGAGGAGAAAACCGTCCGCCTTCCTTCCCCCGAGGAGATGCGCAATATCGCGGAAGTTCGCGCAGACGAGTTTCAGCCTCTCTCCGAAAACGGCGAGCCGCGCGCGCGCTTCCTCGAGAGCCCGCGCGTCGCGATCGATCCCCAACACCTCCGTCGACGGCCCCGCCGTTTCCAGAATGAGCTCCGTATGCCCCCCCGTCCCGACCGTGCCATCCACAAAAAGACCGGACCTCCGCGCGAGGAGCAACTCCACGGCCGTTTCCGCCAGGACCGGTGTATGTCGTACCGTCGACATTCCTCATATCACTCGCTTCCCGTCGAATTGGCGGGAATCGGGGTGCCGAGCTTCCCGCGCTCGACGACGAGATGCCTGAGCGCTTTCCGCCAATCCGGGTATACCGGGATAACGTTTCCCCTCGTCACGAAAGCAAAGATGTTGAGGACGTAATCGCTGAACCCGCTCAGGATCACGCGGGCGCCCGCGGGAAATCCATCCTCGAGGATGTTGAAGGCGCGGTAGTCGACGTGGTTGACCTTTTCGAAATCGAGGATGAAACATCCGCGGCTCGGTTCCTGCGAATCCTTGAGGGAGCTGAGCAGCATGACGGCGTCATCCCGTCCGACCGTTCCCGAGAGCTTCCACAGCCCGATGCCTCCCTTGTCGCTCCGGTAGATCTTCATGCGCTCACCGCCCTAGAGTTGCCATTCGCCTGTGTGGTAGGCATCGTCCGCGTCATTCATGATCTTCTCGAATTCATCGTGTTTCCACACTTCCATGTGGGTCAGCCCGCCGACGACGACGAGATTCTTCGAGAGCCCGAGCGACTCGAGGTAATGCGCGGGCATCTGCACCCTGCCGACCTTGTCGACCTTGAGATTCTCCGACTCGCTGCTGTAGTAGCGGATGAGATTCCTCTGCTGCGGCCCCGGAGGCAGGAGCCCGAGCTGGTCGATGATCCAGTCGAAATAGTCGGGAGTGAACAGGTACAGGCAGCGCTCTTTGCCCTTGCTGATGACGAGAACCTTCGAACCTTCCTCGCCGGGGACGAGCTCCCTGAACTTCGACGGGATCGTGAGCCTCGACTTGTCGTCGAGGGTGCAGGGGAACTTCCCGATGAATTTTCTATTGGGTTTGTCCGGCATTTCGGCTGCTACCTTGACCGTCTCTGTAAGAGCTTTACTATCTATTTAAGGACATGCGCACAGCTAGAATCGAGATGTGGTCCCACCCTATCCCACTTTCTCCCACCATGTCAAGAGCAATATCGCGGGAGACGATCTTTTTTGAAATTTATAAAGTGTACTAAATAAAGAGGTTAGCCGCTATGTTCGCTGGAAAATGCAAAATATTTTATCGGTTTCTTCTCTCCTGCCAATTCTCGCATAGACAATGGGGCTCAGATGGGCTTTCGCGCGAGCAGAACGAGCGTGCTTCCGAGCTCTCTCGCAAACGGCATGCGCTCGAGGATCGATTCGATGAATCGCGCGAGAGGAAAGAGCGGATCGGGAATGTTCTTCCAGATGAAAATGACCGTCCTCACGCGCTCCACGCGAAATCCCGCGTCCGCAAGCATCCGCTCGATCTCGCCGCGCGGCGCGGGTCTGTGATAGCGGTACGGATGATAATCCTCGCGCTTCACGCTCCCTGCCGGATAGCACATCGCGGGGAACAGGCGCTTGAGGACGCCTATTCTCACGATCACGCGCTTTCCCGTTTCGACGATCGAGTGATAGTTCGGCGTCGAGATCGCAAGCGCCCCGCCCGGACGCAGCACTCGCCATGCCTCGCGAACCGCTCCCGCGCGATCGGGCTCGAAGATGTGCTCGAAGGTCTCCACCGCCGCCACCGCCGTGAACGCGCTCGCGACGAAGGGGAGCGCGCTGATGTCCGCTCCGGCGAGCTCGGCTTCGTAACCGTTCGCGCTCGCGATCCGCCGCGCGGCGAAAAAATCGTTCTGCACGATGTCGATGCCGACCGGCTCCATCCCCTCGCGCGCGAGGAGAAACAGGTTGTAGCCCCACCCGCAGCCCGCATCGAGGGCGCGGCCTCTCGGCGTCCCGGGCAAGAGCCCGGTGACTTCCCGGTAGCGCCTCCTGCTCAGGTATGACCGCGCCCTGGAGCCGAGAAACCAGTTGCGCAGCAGATCGGGAAACCGGTCGTCGGGGATGCCGGCCGGAATAACGGGCTCCGGAACAGCGGGCGCTCCTCTTCGGCGGTTCCGAGAACGAACGATGCGGGGCGTCATCATTCTCCTGCCTCTTCCACGCGCTCGAGACGATAGAGCACGTATATGACCGGCTCGGGCTTCCTGATGCCGAGGTTGGGCACTTCCCCCTTCATCACGGGTTCGAAGAATACATCCTTGATGACGAGACCCGAGAAGCGCTCGGGAAACGCGTTCCGGTCGACGAGATAATCCGGACCGAACCGGAGATAGAGCCCCTCTTCGATGATGCGATCGACGTCTATCTCCCTCCGCATGCGGTTGATCTCGGGGCTCACGAGACCGCCGAGATCGAGGATTCGCCGATGCGAGTAGTATCCGATCGCGCCGATATCGGGAGAAGCGACGAGGGCATCCGCCGGAGTGTTTTTCTCGAGCCAGCGCCCCATGCCGCCGAGCATCGTTTCGAGCGCCTGCGAGAAGGCGCGCGTCGGGGGAACGACCTCGAGCTCATAGATAAGAACACTCTGCAGTATGGCGAGCGACGTGAAGATCGCGATCGCGGCCCGCCGCATCCTCGCGCTCGCCACGGCTCCGGCAACGAGCTTCCGCCAGGCCGTCATGCCGAGCACGATCACCGCGGGAACGACCGGCACGAGGTACCTTGAAAGCACCTGAAAGTCGAGCACGACGTATGCAACGGGAAGCGCGAACACCCAGAGAAGCATGAGGAGAACGGCCGGCTCCTCGCGCAGGTTCCCCGATTCCGAGAGATAATATCCGAGAGAGCGGCGGCGGAACCCGCCGACGGCGAGACCGGCCAGAAGGGCGATCCACGGGAAAAGAATGGTCGCGCCCATGATCCGCGCGGGGATAAGGGCGCGCCGCAGAATGAGCGGCGAAAAATCGATTGCGCCCTGCTTCGCTCCCGCCGTGAGAGGGAAGAAGTTCCCCGTGTGCCGATGGATGACATAGAGCCACGCGGCGAAGAGCGGAACGAACACGAGGAGGAACACGTATCGCCGCGCCGTTCCCTTCGCAAAGAGGAACGCGGCCGCGGCGAGCGGAACGAGGAGCAGCGCTTCGGGACGCGAAAGCGCGGCGAGGAAGAGCGCGACGCCGAGAAGCGCCGAGCGCGACGCCGACCGCGCCGCGGGACGCGCGAGTGCCATGACGACGAGCGTCATAAAAACGGCGAACGACGTCTCCATGCCGACCGCGCTCCACCGCACGAACCACGCCTCCGACGCGAGCAAGAGCGCGGCGGCAGCCGGCGTCCACGGCTTTCCGCCGGCGGCTGCCGCGATCCGGTATATGAGAACGATCGAAGCCGCGGCGAAGAGCCAGGAAAGAACCCGGCACCAGACGAGAAGATCGGCGCCCGCTCTCGCGAAAAGCGCGAGGACCCCCACCCAGAGGGGACTCGTCGCGCCGTAGGTCGGCTCCCCCCGATTGAAGGAGAGCTCTCCCGCCGCGGCGAGGTTCCTCGCGTACTGGAGGTGTATGAAGGTGTCGTCGACGACCGTGTCGCGGAGCGGCAGGAGAAGCACGGCGAACAGAACCGCTCCCAGGGCTACGTTCCGGATGTCTTCCCGCTGCATTTCTCTCCTATCAGCTTCGTAAGGAGCTCGTTCAGTCTCTCCGCCTCGGCCCTCCGCGAGTATCGCGGAACGCCGTCGACGGAATACGCGCTCTCGAGCGTACCCTCGAGATAGCGCCCGTACATCTTCTCGATCGCCGCGGCTATCTCGTCGGGTCTGTCTATTCGAGGCGTCTCTCCGCGCCGGAGATCCCGCACGATGCGCGACGCCTCGCCTTCGGGCGCGACCGCGAGAATGGGACGCTTCGCCCCGATATATTCGAAGAGCTTGCCGGGCACGAGCCCCCGGTAGCGCTCGTCGTCGTGCTTGATGAGGAGCAGCACATGGCTCCGCATTTCGCGGGCGATGCACTCGCGGTGCGGAATGTTGTCCTCGAAAAGGACGCAGTCCCCGAGGTCGAAGCGTTTCACCCATTCTTCGTTCGCCGATTCGCGCGGGCCGATGAAAACGATCCGCATCGCGCGCGCGGCGGCGGGAGCGCGCCGCGCGAATGCGGCGAGCCCCTCGAGAAAAGGCTTCGTGCTCCGGCCGAGAGTGAGCATTCCGCAGTGCGTGACGGTGAAGGGAGCCGCCGGGGGGCGCACGCCGGGCTCCCGCGCGAAATCCTCCTCGTCGAAGCCGTTCGGGATGCGCTCGATCCTGCACCGGGGATACCTCTCGCCGAGCATCCGCTCGTTGGCCTCGGTCGTCACGAGCACGATATCGGCGCGCGAGACGACGGAGCGCTCGAGACGCTCGTGCAGCGCCCGATGGAGCGGCGTCGGCGCTGTGCGCAGGTGGAGGTTGATCCACGGATCCCGAAAATCGGCGACCCACGGAATTCCCCGCGCGCGGACCACGCGCCGCGCGGCGAGATGCGAGCTGTCCGGCGGGCTCGTCGAATACACGACGTCGAAACGTTCCTCGCGGCAGAGCCTTTCCGCTTCGCGCGCGGCGAAGGGCACCCAGCCCGCGTAGGTGTCGGGAAAAAGGAAAAGCTCCCCGAGGCGCCTGAGCGCGGCGAAGCCTCCCGAGGATCGACGCGACGCGACGCGAGCCGAGCCGCCGCGAAACGAACGCAGGAATCGCAACCCCGAGAGGGAACCCGTCCGCATCACCCGCACACCGGGAGGTACCTCCTTCTCGAGTCCCGGATCCGAGATCCAGAACTCGCCGGGACGCGGCGTCACGACAGTGACGTTCCACGAGAGACGGGAAAGATACTTGACGAAGGAGAGAGGCCGGTACACCCCACCCCCTCCCGCGGGGGGAAAGAAATTGATTATCATGAGGATTTTCGGCACGTTCAACGGTTCGCCGCGGAAAGCATCCACGCGGCGATCCTCCTCCCCGCCTTGACTTTCACGAGGTCGATGATCTGTTCCTTTTCGCCCGGTTCAAACACCCCGAGCCGCGCGATGATGAAACGAGCGGCGAACGGGGCCGCGGCGACGAAGACGAGCGACGCGTAGAAATGCACGCGTGACGTCGCGAACATGCCGATTGATGCGACGACGGCAAGCGCGATGAAGAGCCGCCCGAGCCGGGTGCCGATCCCCCCGAAGAATCCCCCGCGTTTCGCGAGCAGGATGGCGGCCGCCATCTGGACGATCGACGCGAGCACCTGGGAGACCGCCATGCCTTCGACGCCCATCGCCGAGACGAACAGGAAGAACGTGCCGAAGTAGCCTGCCATCCACAGGAAATCGCAGA
>JBAZPL010000156.1:0-6074 GCA_041648155.1 Candidatus Krumholzibacteriia bacterium | reverse complement strand
AGGGCGCCGAGCTCATGTACGGGCTCTCCGTCGTCGGGCTCATCCATCCGGACCGCATTCTCCGCAAGGAGGGGGCCGAAAACGGCGACGTTCTCGTTCTCACGAAACCCCTCGGCACGGGGATCTATTCGACTGCTCTGAAGAACGGCGCCCTCTCCGCGCGGCGCGAGAAGCTTTTCTATCGCGGCATGGCGGCGCTCAACCGGGAAGCCGCCGAGGGGATGCACGGCTTCGGGGTGAGCGCGTGCACCGACATCACCGGTTTTGGTTTGCTCGGCCACGCCCTCGAAATGGCGCGCGCATCGGATGTGAGCTTCCGCATCGATACACGCGCGCTGCCGCTGCTTCCGGGAGCGCTCGATCTCGCGACGCGCGGTTTTCTCACGGGAGGCGGCATGGCGAACCACGAGTACGTGAAGGACGAGCTCGCCTACGAGGGAAAAACCTCTCCGCCGCTCGCGATGCTCCTCTGCGATCCGCAGACGTCCGGGGGGCTCCTCGTCGCGATTCCGCGCAAGAAGGCGGCGCGCTATCTTTCCGCGTTGAAGAGAAGGGGAGTGGAGGGGGTGGCCGTGATCGGAGAGGTGGAGGCTCCCTCGGACAAGAGGCTCATCCTGACGGGAAGGTAGCGCCGGTCACGCTGTTCCCGCATCCCGCCGCATGCGCGCCTCTTCGAGGCTCATGAGACAACCGCAGTAATCCTGCCGCGTGAGACCTCTCTCGCGGCTCCGCGCGACGCATATCTTGAACCCGTCCTTCTTCTTGAAATCTTCCGCGAGAAACTCGATCCCCTGCTTTGCCGCGGCCTCGCCTCCGAAGACGGCGATGCGCTCATACGACTTGTGCGGGCTCACGGAGAGGGTCGTCGTGAAAAGCGGGATGCCGAGTTCAGCCGCCTTCCGTGCCGTATCCTCGAGCCTGAACCGGTAACAAGTCCAGCAGCGCTCGCTCTTTTCGGGAAGGTCCTTGTACGGCAGGACCGCGTTCCACCAGCGGTCTTTCGGAGAGTCTCCCTCGACGAGCGGCAGCCCGAGCCTGCCGCACACCGACCGCATCTCGGCAAGGCGGAGCCCATATTCCGTATCGGGGTGAATGTTCGGATTGAAGAAGTACGCTGTAACCTCGTACGTTTCGGCGAGGTGCTCGAGAACGTAGCTCGAGCATGAGGCGCAGCACGCATGCACGAGGATTGCTTTTTTCGCCGTCATCTTTTAGTGCGAGACGGAAGAGGATGATTCGCCGCGAAGGGTCCCTTTTTCAGCCCCGGTCGGCGACGCGGTAGCGGCGACGTTCGCCGCGCCGACGTCCGCGCGCACGCTCGAGAGGCGCGCGAGGTGCCGGTCGCGCAGATCGATGAACGAGGCCATGCTCGCATTCGTGACCGGCTGCGCCGGCGGAAGCGAGATCTTCCGGGGGTTGACGAAGGTGTTTCCCTTTTTGACGCGGTAGTCGAGGTGAGGCCCCGTCGCATAACCGGTCATGCCGACGTATCCGATAACCTCTCCCTGCCGCACACGCGCGCCCGGATGCATTCCCTTCGCGAAACGGGAGAGGTGCAGGTAATACGTCGTGTAGCCGTTCGAGTGCCGAAGCTTGATGTATTTGCCGTTTGCGCTGTTTCGGCCGGTCTCGATCACGGCGGCGTCGCCGGTTGCCATGACGGGCGTTCCGATGGGCGCTGCGTAGTCGATCCCGAGATGAGGCGCAAAGTGATGGAGGACCGGGTGGAAGCGGCGATGACTGAAGTTCGAGCTGATCCGCGAGTAGGTGAGGGGCGCCTTCAGAAGCTGTTTTCTCAGCGATTTTCCGTTCTCGTCGTAATAGTCCTGCTTGCCGTCTTCGTTCTTGAACATGAAGGCGTAGTGGCCTCTTCCCTGCGTATTGAATTCCGCGGCGACGATCCGGCCGACTTTCTTCATCCCGTCGAAGCGGATCCGTTCCTCGTAGATGACCTTGAAGTAATCCCCCCGCTGCATATCGGTCCAGAAGTTGATGTCCCAGGCGAAGATGTTCGCGAGCTGATCGCCCACATCGGCGGGAATGCCCTGCTCCTTGCAGGCGAGGTAGAGGCTGTTCGTGATCGTGCCGGATGCGGTCTTGAGCCGCGTGCTGAATTCGTAATCCTTTTTCTCGGCCGATATGTCGCCGTCCTTGATATTGATGTCGATGTACGACGTATCGCCGACCGAGAACTGCATGCTCTCGATGTTGCCGTCTTCACCCGCATAGACCTCGTATCGCTGTCCCGGGTATATTCTCCTGAAATCATAAACGTTGCGGGCGGCTTTCTCGATAAGCTTTATGGAGGGCGCATCGAGGCCGCATTTGATCATGAGATCGAAGAAGGACATATTGCGGCTCACGATTCCCGCGAATTGGGGAGCCTTCGCGGCAGCTGCCACGTCGACCGAATCGCCCGAAGTCTTCGAGGCGTGCCAGATCGCGTCCTTCTGCAGCCCCGGGTTGGTGGCCACGAGGAAGAGAAGGATAATCGATCCGGTCGCGAGCACGATTGATTTTAATTTATCGTTTTCCATAGTTTTACCGCAATCCGCCGTAAAATAGCCTACATGGCCGAATAGCGTCAAGGAAAAGAGTGTCGCCAGGAAGAAATTTTGCAAGAAATGGGCCGCAAGGCCCATTTCTCTCACAAATATTGCTATTTTGACCGGGTTGTGCAAGTAATACGATTATGGGCGATCGTCACATCGATCTCAAGCGCGAGCTCGAGGAGCTGAGGAAGAAGGCGGAGGGGGTCTTCAAACCGCAGAGGCGCACGTTCGAACTCGGCCCCTTCGGCGCCGTACGCTCCGAGGGCGGCGTATGTCCCGATGGCACCGGGCTTTCCGGCAGCGCCGTGCGGCTCCCGGACGCGGTCACCGGTGAGGAGACGTTATTCGGAGGGGGAGCGTTCTGGCGCGTCCTGACGGATGCGGGCGCCGTATGGCCCGACGCGCATGCCTTTCATCGCGAGTACCTCGAGGCGCTCGGAAGCCCGTTCTTCCCCGAGGCGGGCGGGTTCGCGGCGCTCAAATCCCTCAAGACCGCGCGGCCCGAGCGGATCTGCTATCTCGATATCGAGACAACGGGGCTTCGCATGTCTCCGCTCTTTCTCGTCGGACTCATGTATACATCCGGGGGGAGCCTCGTCGTGGATCAGCTTTTCGCGCGGGATTATTCCGAGGAGGAAGCGGTGCTCGGATTCCTTGCAGATTATATCCCCCGATTCGATATCCTCGTCACCTTCAACGGGATCTCTTTCGACGTGCCGTACATCCAGGAACGGATGACGATCCACCGGCTATCCTTCGCGCCGCCTCCGGTTCACATCGACCTTCTGCCGCTCGCGCGCAGCGTCGTCGGCGCGAGAACGCCGAATCACCGGCTTCAGACCCTCGAGACGCACTTCTGCAAGCGGAAGCGGGTCGGCGACATCGACGGCGCCGACATACCCGCCGCCTATCACGAGTTCGTGCGGACGCACGACGCGAAGGACATGGCGAATATCGTTCACCACAACAGGCTCGATCTCGTCACGATGCTGCAGCTCGTGACCGTTTTCCTTTCGGGCGAATCCTGATGTAATCGGCGCATCATCGATGGAGAGCCGCGCCGGCGGCGCAAAGGAGCGCTTCGTGGAAGTCACCAAGTTCCTCAAGAAGGTTCAAGTCGAGGAATTTTACAAGGGGCAGATTGCCCACAAGCACACGATCCCGACGCGTGCCGCGCGTTTCGGCGACCTCGAGCCGCCGCTTCCCGAGAAGCTCGCGAAGATTCTCAAGGGCACCGGCATCGACAAGCTCTATGTTCACCAGGTCGAGGCGGTGAAGCGCCTGCGCGCGGGCGAGGACGTCGTCATCGTCACCTCGACCGCGAGCGGGAAGACGCTCTGCTACAATATCCCGGTGCTCTCCGGTCTCCTCGAGGATCCCGAGGCCCGGGCGCTCTACCTGTATCCGACGAAGGCGCTCGCGCAGGACCAGCTCCGCGTGCTCCAGCGCTACATGGGCCCGAAAGGGATCAAGTTCGAGGCGGGCACCTACGACGGCGACACGCCGGCATCGAGCCGCCGCAAGCTCCGCGACGAGGCGAAGGTGCTCCTCACGAACCCCGACATGCTCCACTCGGGCATTCTCCCGAATCACGCGAAGTGGGCGAATTTTCTCTCGCGTCTCCGGTACGTCGTGATCGACGAGATCCACACCTACCGCGGCATCTTCGGCTCGCACATAGCGAACGTCATGCGGCGGCTCGATCGCATCTCGGCGCACTACGGCTCGCACCCGGTCTTCGCGGCCTCCTCGGCCACGATCGCCAATCCCGGCGAGCACGCGGAGAAGCTGCTCGGACGCGGCGCGATCAAGGTCGTCGCCGAGGACGGCTCGCCGCGCGGGCGCAAGCAGTTCATCTTCTGGAATCCGCCGACGATCGATATCGGCGAGATGGAGAGGCGAAGCTCGAACTTCGAGGCGGCCGACCTCGTGACGAAGCTCGTTCTCGACGACGTCCAGACGATCGCCTTCGTGCGCGCCCGCGTCGTGAGCGAGGTCATCACGCGCTACGCCCGCGAGATGCTCGGAAAGCACCGCGCGTCGATGAAGGATTCCGTGCATCCCTACCGCGGCGGATATCTTCCGGAAGAGCGCCGCGAGATCGAGAGACGTCTCTTCAGCGGCGACCTCAAAGCGGTCATCAGCACGAACGCCCTCGAGCTCGGCATCGACGTCGGGGCGCTCCACGCCTCGATCATCGTCGGCTATCCGGGGAGCATCGCATCGACGTGGCAGCAGGCCGGGCGCGCGGGGCGCGGGAAGGCAGAGGCGCTCACCATATTCATCCCCTACAACACGCCGCTCGACCAGTACCTCGTGAGCCACCCCGAGTACTTCTTCGGGAAATCCCCCGAGAACGCGATCATCGATCCGGGGAATCCGCACATTCTCATGGCGCATCTCCGCTCGGCCGCCTTCGAGCTTCCGCTCGCGGTGAAGGAGGTCGAGACGATGGGGGAGTTCGCGCCGGCGATCCTCGAGCTTCTCGAGGACGAGCATGAGGTGAAATTCCTCAAGGGCAAATGGTACTGGACCGGGAAGGGCTACCCGAGCGCCGACGTGAACCTCCGCAACATCTCGCCCAACGTCTACACAATCGTGAACGAGAAGGACGGCGCTAAGGTCATCGGGACGATCGACGAGGCGAGCGCCTTCCAGCAGGTGCATCCGCAAGCGATATACCTCCATGAGGCGGAGACCTATTTCGTGAACAAGCTCGACACCGACAAGAAGGTCGCCTTCGTCGAGCCGACGAACGTCGACTACTACACGCAATCGATAACCGAGGTGCAGGTGAAGGTGGATCGCGAGGAGAAGGCGAAGGAATGGCGCATCAGCAAGGTATGCTTCGGCGACGTATCCGTCACGAGCCTCACCTTCATGTTCAGAAAAATTAAATTCGGGAGCCGCGACTCGATCGGCTACGGCAAATGCGATCTTCCGCCGCAGATTCTCGAGACGGCGGGTGTGTGGGTCGTGCCCCCGGCCGAGGCTTTGGCGGAGGTGCGGCGGCACGGGAGGACGCCCGGGGAAGGCCTGCTCGGCCTCTCGAACGTGCTGCGCGAGGTGACGCCGCTCTATGTGATGTGCGATCCGCTCGATATCGGGACGACCGTGAACTCGCGCTCGACCGATAGCCCCGCGCTCTACCTGTACGACAAGTATCCCGGCGGGCTCGGCTTCTCGCTCAAGGCGTACGATCTCGTCGAAGAAATCATGAGCGCGGCGCTCGAGCTCATCGTGACGTGTCCGTGCAGCCACGGCTGCCCGTCGTGCGTCGGCTCGCCGATTCCGCCATTCTCCCAGCTCGATCCCGAGGCGGGGGGGAAGGGGATGATCCCCGACAAGGAAGCGGCGCTCGTTATTCTCCATGCGCTCCTGCAGAAAGAGCCGTACGTGCCGCGGCCCGTCGATCGTCGTCCCGACGAGGTGCCAACGCCGGAGCGGCCGAAGGGGAAGGCGCTCCCGATCGAGCTCCAGGGGAAGCTCCGGGCGGAATTGCACAGAAAGGGAAGGCCGAGG
>JBAZPL010000155.1:0-6105 GCA_041648155.1 Candidatus Krumholzibacteriia bacterium | reverse complement strand
GACGATCGGATCGTTTCTTCACGACGCCATCGATCCACCCCGCCCGCTCGACGAGAAACACGACCGTTTCGGTGAAATAGTTGTCCGGGAGCATCTCGATCTCTTTTTCAATGATGCGGCGCCCCGCGATCGAGACCTCGAGCGGGAATTTCGCGGCAAGCTCGCGCGATCTGTTCCGCAGAACGATCCCGAGCTCCGCGGTCTCCCCCTTGTGGAGCGCGACGCTCGGCACGACGATACTCTCGACCGATACGTTCGCCGCGACGTTCGCCTGCACCGGGAGAAGAAACGCCCGAACGGGAAGAGCGGCGCGCGGCTTTCCGCGGGGCGCCGGCATGTCGGCGCCGTCGCGGTCCGACGCTTCCGATCGCGCGAGCGCCGTTCTCTGAAAATCGGAGATGATGTAGAGCTCGCGCACGTCGCGGCGACTTCCGGCGAGCATGCGCTCCCCGATCGCGGCCGCGCTGCGCAGATCGGTCCCTCCCCACGACGGCCGCGCGTCCCGCAGCGCCTCGATGACGGCTTCCTTCTCGATCTCCCCATCGTAAACGATCTCGCTCGCCGTATCGAAGAGAACGACGGAAACCGCGTCCCCTCTCTCGAGATTATCGAGAATCGCGGCGAGCCGCGCGACGCCGCGGTCGAAGGCGACGCCGCCCTCCCCCTCCACTCCCATGCTGAAGCTCCGGTCGAGGAGAATGCACGCCGCGCGCGAACCTCCCGCCGGAAAGAGCGCCGCGAGGGAGCCGCGCACCACGGGCCGCGCGAACGCGAGCGCAATGAGGGCGACGGCAAGGATCCTCATGAGCAGGAGGAGGAGCCGCCGCACGTTTATCCGCATCATGCTGCGCCGGTCGGACCGGCTGAGGAAACGGATCGTGCTGAAGGGGACCTCGGGAACGCGCCTCCGGCTGAAGATATGGATGAGAATGGGGACCGCCACCGCGGCCAGCGCGAAGAGATAGAGCGGGTTCAGAAAGTTCACCGGAGCCTCCGCCTCTTGTTGAGATACCGCACGAGAGCCTGATCGAACGGGGTCTCCGTGGTCACGAGGTTGTAGTCGATCGCGTCTTCCTTGCACTCGCGCTCGAGTCGCGAGATCCATTCGCGCACGCTCCGGCGATACTCCTTCTTCAGGAACCACGGCTGCGTGCGGAGCTTTTCCCCCGTCTCCTTGTCGACGAATCGCACCTCGCCGCCGTAGTCGAGCGTGAGCTCTTTCGCGTCGAGAATGTGGAACACGACGACCTCGTGCCCGCGGTGCCTGAACGCCTTGAGACCGGCGATAACCTCCGCGGGGTCGTCGTGGAGGTCGGAGAAGAGCACGACAAGGCCGCGGCGCTTGATGCGCTCCGCCATCTCGCGCAGCGCAGGCGCGATCTCCGTTTTCGCGCCGGGCACGACCTCCTCGAGCGTCTTGAGGAAATGGAGCAGGTGCCGCCGCACCGACCGGTGCGGCACGAGCACGTTGATTTTCTCGTCGAACACGACGAGCCCCACCGCGTCCCGCTGCATGATCATGAGATAGCCGAGCGCCGCGGCGAGCAGCGTCGCGTAGCGCAGCTTCGTCACGGCGGCGCCCCCCGTGAAATCCATCGACGCGCTCTGATCGAGAAGGAGCGTCGCGCGCAGGTTCGTTTCGTCTTCGAAGACCTTCACGTAGTAGCGGTCGGTCTTCCCGTAGATCTTCCAGTCTACGTTGCGCGACGACTCCCCCGCGTTGTACTGGCGGTATTCGGCGAACTCCACCGAGAAGCCATGGTAGGGGCTCCGGTGGAGGCCGGCGATGAAGCCCTCGACGATGAGCCGCGCCCGGAGGTCCATGTTGGCAAGGCGGCTCACGACTTCGGGCTTGAGGAACTCCGCGATGTTCGTTTCCCTGGGCGACATTTCAGATTTTCACGGCGCCACGGCGTCGAGGAGCCGCCGGACGAGTTCGTCCGTCGTCACGCCGTCCGCCTCCGCGTGGAAATTCGTCACGAGCCGGTGCCGCAGCACCGGCGGGGCCATCGCGCGAACGTCCTCGACGCCGGGGGTCGTCCGGCCGGACATGATAGCCCGCGCCTTGGCGCCGAGGATGAGATACTGCCCGGCGCGCGGCCCGGCCCCCCACGAGAGGTACTGACCGACCTCGGGGAGCTTCTCGTCCCTGCTCGCCCTGATGAGGCGCACGGCGTAGCGCAGGACGCTTTCCGAAACGGGAACGCTCTTCACGAGCTGCTGTATGGCGACGATATCGGAGCCCGAGAGCACCTGCTGCGGCGAGGCAAGCTCGCGCGAGGTGGTCGTCTCGATGATTCTGAGTTCCTCGTCGTCCGAAGGATAATCCACTTTGATATTAAACATGAACCTGTCGAGCTGCGCCTCGGGCAACGGATACGTTCCCTCGAGCTCGATCGGGTTCTGCGTCGCGAGCACGAAGAACGGCTTCTCGAGGCGGTAGGTGTTCCCGCCGGCCGTCACCTGATACTCCTGCATCGCCTGGAGGAGCGCCGATTGTGTCTTCGGCGGCGTGCGGTTGATCTCATCCGCGAGGACGACGTTCGCGAAAACGGGGCCCTCGATGAACCGGAACACGCGCCGCCGAGTCGCCGGGTCCTCCTCGAGCACTTCGGTGCCCGTGATGTCGCTCGGCATGAGGTCTGGCGTAAACTGGATCCGCGAGAACTTGAGGTTCAGCGAGCGCGCGACAGTCGAGACGAGGAGCGTTTTCGCGAGGCCGGGCACGCCGACGAGGAGACAGTGCCCCCCGACGAAGAGCGCCGTGAGGAGCTCCTCGATAACCTTGTCCTGCCCGACGATGACGCCGCCGATCTCTCCGCGGAGTTTCCCGTACGCCTCTTCGAATTTCAGGAGCATGTGCTCATCCGTGCGATCGACCATCTGCTCTCCCCTTCGTCAACACATTGAAAAGGCCGACAATGCGATCATCCTAACATAGCTAATGCATTTTATCATATCAAGGTTCCCTGTTTGTGGGCCGGGCGGATCCGGACGGATCCCGGCATTCACGGGGAAATGAACAAGAAACGAGCCCGTATTTGACCGGCACGATAATTGCATTTTCTTTTTATTTGCAATCGGTTACCTTGCGATCAAGCGGACTTGACATAGAAATGAATCTGGTTATACTCCAAATATGATTCACTACAGGGTCCCTGAAAATTGGATGAAATACGATCCCTTCGCCGTCATCCAGCAGTTGGCCACGGCAAAGGCCGCGGTACTATCGCTGACAAGCATTCCCGTCCAAAGGGATTGGGCGGATCAAATGCAAATCGTCCAATTAAAGAGGGAAGTGGCCGGCACTTCCCGAATCGAGGGAGCCGATTTTACCGAAAAGGAGTTGGATGCCGCGATCAACAAATCTCCCGATCCGCTTTTTACCAGATCGCAGCTTCAAGCCTCCGCCACGGTGAAAGCATACCGTTGGATCTCGGCGCTGCCCACCGATAGGCCCCTCGATGCCGAGCTAATCCGCGAGGTTCACCGGTTGATCATTGCAGGAGCCGACGATAACCACTGCCCACCGGGGGAACTGCGCTCGCACGATCAAAATGTTGCCTTTGGAAATCCTCGTCATCGTGGCGTCGAGGGAGGCCCTGATTGCGAGACGGCCTTTGCCGAACTTTGTCGTGCGCTTCAACAGGAATTCAAAGTACACGATCCTCTGATACAGTCGCTCGCCCTGCATTACCACTTTGCGGCCATGCACCCGTTTCTCGACGGAAACGGCCGAACGGCCAGAGCCCTCGAAGCGTTGATGCTGCAGAGGACGGGACTCAAGGACACGCTTTTTATCGCCATGTCGAATTACTACTATGAGGAAAGGACGGCATATCTTGCCGCCCTCGCACAAGTTCAGGCGGCAGATCACGATCTTACGCCTTTCCTGCTCTTCGGACTGAGAGGAATCGAGCTTCAGTGCTCAAGACTCTTCAGCGAAATCAGAATCAATTTGTCCAAAGCTCTCTTTCGAAACGTCATGTACGACCTCTTCAATCATCTCTTCACAAAGAGAAAGAGGGTCATCGCCGAAAGACAGCTTAAGATTCTAAAATATCTGCTCGAAAGAGAGCTCGAGCTGGCAGAAATCAGAGAGAAGACGAGTGCTCTCTATGCCTCGCTGCGCAACCCCGAGAAGGCCCTCATTCGGGATATCAATTATCTCATTCAATTGCGCACCATCGACTACCGGAAGCTGGATAACGGCAAGTACCTGTTCTCCGTAAGGCTCCAATGGCCCACCGAGATCACGGAAACGGAATTCTACAAGAGGGCGCAGAAGATGCCAAAAGTCAAAACGCATAGTTTCTTATAGCGTCGCACGGGTATTATCAACTCTCCTCCGGTCCGGATGATACACTATGTTCTTCGAAACGAAAAAGAGGCGCCGCGCCCGTCTCATAAAAACGCCGCTCCCCCCCGATCAGCTCGCGATCGTCGAGCGCAACGTGCCGTACTACCGCTTTCTCCCGCCGGCGGATCAGGAGGAGCTCCGGGGGCTCATCCGGATCTTTCTCGCCGAAAAGAAGTTCGAGGGGTGCGACGGCCTCGAGATCACGGACGAGATCCGGCTCACGATCGCCGCGCAGGCGTGCATGCTCCTGCTCCACCGGAAAACCGATGTCTATCCGCTGCTGCAATCGATCCTCGTCTACCCGCGCGCGTTCGTCGCCCCGCTGAAGGAACGCGGGCCGGGCGGCGTCGTGATCGAGGACTTCGAGGAGCGCGACGGAGAATCGTGGGATATCGGGGCTCTCATCCTCTCGTGGGAAGACGTTCTCGAAAGCGTCGCGGACGTCCACGACGGCTACAACGTCGTGTTCCACGAGTTCGCCCACCAGCTCGACGACGAATCGGGAATCGCGGACGGGGCGCCGCCGCTGCCTGAACAATCGATGTACGCCGAGTGGTCGCGCGTCCTCGGCGCGGAGCACGACGCGCTCGTCGAAGCCGTGGAGCGCCACCGGCCGACGCTGCTCGACGAGTACGGCGCCGAAAGTCCCGCGGAGTTCTTCGCCGTCGCCACCGAGACGTTCTTCGAATTGCCGGGAGAACTCAAGGCCACTCATCCGGAGCTCTACGAGCAGCTCTCCCGCTGCTACCGGCAGGATCCCGCCGCATATATGCCGGCGGCGCCGCGGCGCTGATTCGCCGCGCGGGTGACGCCGATGGATAGCACCCGGCTAGCGGGTGGCGCCCATGGGGCCCCCGCACGCAGCGCAGCGAGCTTTGCGAGCGAGCACGTGCGGGGTGCAATGGGCGACAGGCCCCGCGCGGCGCGAGCGGCGCGACAGGACCCGCGAGGGGCGCTAGTACTTCCCGATGCCCCATTCGTCGAAGATGACGTCGGCGATCGAATCGACCTGCGCACGATTGAAGAACCAGAGCGGAAATCCGAAGTGCACGCTCGGAGCATCCACGGCTCCCTCGGCGTCGGCGACGACTCCCATGTATTTCGTCGTCCAGAACGCCACGACGTCGCCGTTTACGGCGGAGATCGTGCTACGGGCTCTCATCCGGTACATCGGGCTGAAGCAGGGCTGTCGGTCTGTGTTGATCGTTCTCATCCAGTACGTCGGATTGTACAGCTCCACGTAGGTGAATCCCTGCACCTTGGGGTCGAAGAACATCCCGTCCTTGGTGACCTGGCTCCAGAGGGTGAGCTTGTCGGGCAGATCCGGATGCCCCGTCGTAAGCGGCTCGCGGGTGTCCTTGAAGGCATACGCCATGGCGTCGTAATCGACGCGCCGCATAGGCATCCGGGGGTCGAGGCGCGGAATCGGCCTGGCCCTGTCGATAACGGTTACGCAATACGTCTTGTATGCGATGCTGTTGACGCCGCTCGTGTCGCCGGCGCACCCCGTGCTCGTTCCCGCGATCTCGCAGCGAAGGTTCCGGGGAAACGATTGGTTGGTGATGGAGAACACGGCGCCGAGCCCTCCCCGCGAATCGGACTTTCCTTCGGACCATATGTGCCCGCCCGCCGCCACGTAATACGCGAGATAGTTGAATTGCGCGGCATGCGACTGGCTGAGTCGCGATTCGGGCGTGAACCGGACCATGTCGTCCCACGCCATGACGTCGTCGCTCGCCGTATAG
>JBAZPL010000154.1:0-6121 GCA_041648155.1 Candidatus Krumholzibacteriia bacterium | reverse complement strand
GTAACATTGAAGGTGTGCCCCGCGCCGTGAACGATCTCGAGGCGCGAGGCGCCTTTCCCCGGTTCCGCCAGCAGCGTGCGGGTCTCCCGCAGCGTTACCGTGGCGTCCCGTTCGCCGTGAACCATGAGGTGCGGGATCGAGAGCGCCGCGGCCGCGCGCGGAAGATCGAACGCCTCCCGGCGCGCGTCGATATCCTCGTAGTACGAGTAGTCGAGCCGGAGGGGCCCGCGGGCGCGTGGGTCCTTGAAAACGAGCGCTCCTTCCCTTTTCCACGCCGCTTTCCGGCGCCCCGTGTAGCGATCGAGCCTCGCGAGCATCGACCACGTGACGATCGAGCGAGCCTCCGGGCAGTCGCCGGCGGCGAGGAGCGCGACGGCGCCCCCGCGGCTGTGTCCGAAGAACCCGAGCGCCTCTTTGCTAATCCCGTCGCGATCAAGCGCGCCGCTTCGGACGAACGCGAGCACCCTGCGGAGATCGGCGATCTCGGCGGAGACGGTATTTCGCGCGAAGTCTTCGGGCCGGTCGATGAGCCCCGTCGTCTCGTCGACGCCGTTCAAAGAAAAGCTCATGGTGAGCACGTCGAATCCCGCTCCGGCGAGCCGATCTGAAAGGTACGGGAAGAAACCCCAGCGCTTGTAGCCGAGGAAGCCGTGGCACACGACGATCAGGGCTCGCCCGGCACCCGACGAACCCTTTCGCAGGTCGGCGCGCACGGGGGAGTGCCCCCGCACGCAAATCTCGATTTCCCGGACCGCGGTTTCCATGCGAAGGCCGTCCTTGCAATGCTCGTTTTGGTCGAGTATCATATCCTAGCATTGTATAAAAGCGGGGGTGAACCGTGGCAAGAAGAATCATCATCAGTATCGTATTGACGCTCCTCCTCCTTACGGCCGCGCACCGTCTCACGACGGGGAAACCTGCCGATCTCATGTCCGAAGAGCAGGGAATGAGGGTATACCACCGGACGGTTACGGAAATGGTGGGACCCGGACAGCCGTCCTTGAAGGCGAAAGTCGAACCCGTGCAGCGCGCCGCTCTTGTCGTGCGATGGATCTCTCCTCCGTCGAGCGAGATACAGGCTCGTGGCATGTGGGAAATCAGAAGAGGTATCTACGAAGCGCGTCTTCCCGAGTTCGAGAAGGGAACGAAAATCAAATACTGGATCACGGCGTCGAACTCCGAGGGCGCGAAGGTGCGAGTGCCGGGGGATCCCGGGAAATTCGGCGTGCTCAAGTATAAGGGAAAAGCGTCGAACCTCGTGGTCGGCGCGCATATAGCGTTCATGTTCGGGGCGTTCTTCTTCATGGCCATGAGCTTCCTCGCGGCGATCGAAATCCTCCGGGGCCGCGAGGACAAGAAGAACGCGGTTCGCGCGGCGCGGTGGGTGCTCGCGAGCTCCTTCATCGGCGGCTGGCCGCTCGGCTTCGTGCTCAACTATCAGACCTTCGGCCCGGTCTGGGAGGGATTCCCCTTCGGGTACGACATCACCGACAACAAGACGCAGGTGATCTTCATCCTCTGGCTCGTGAGCATGCTCCTCGCATGGGGGAGCTTCATCGGCAAAGGAGAGGAGAAGGACCGCCTCGGGCGCAAGGCGTGGGCGTTCTCGATCGTCGCCTGCTTCGTCGTGAGCCTCGCCCTTTTCATCCTTCCGCACAGCATATGACGGGAGCGGGTTCGGGAGCAGCATGCGGCACGGCATAGCGAAAAGCTTTTTCGGCGAGCCCCGCGCCTGTCTCGCGCCGATGGCGGGATACTCGGACGCGCCGTTTCGTCTCGTCTGCGCCGGGCTCGGCGCGGATTTCGCCTTCACGGGGCTCGTGAGCGCGGACGGTCTCTCGCGCGGCGTGAAGAAGAGCGAGGCGCTTCTCGCTCGCCTCGAGGGGGAAGCGCCGCTCGGCGTGCAGATCTTCGGCGCGAATCCGGAAATCCTCGCGCGCGCGGCGGCGATCGCGGGGGGCTCGGGCGCCTCGTTCGTCGATCTCAACTTCGGTTGCCCGGTGAAGAAGGTCGTGACGAAGAACGGGGGCGCCGCGCTTATGCGCGATCTCGCTCTCATGGAGCGGATAGCCCGGGCGGTTGTCGCGGAGGCCGGACTTCCCGTGACGGCGAAGATCCGGAGCGGCTGGAGCGCCGGAGAACGGAATTATCTCGAGGCGGGCATCATGCTCGAGGGATGCGGGATCGCGGCGATTACGCTGCACCCGAGGCCGCGGAGCCAGGGCTTCTCGGGACCGGCGCACTGGGAAGACATCGCGCGGCTCAGGGAATCGCTTTCCATTCCCGTCATCGCGAACGGGGACGTTAAATCAGCGGCGGATTATCGCGAGATCATGCGCGTGACCGGCTGCGCGAGCGTGATGATCGGAAGAGGGGCCATCGGCAATCCCTTTATATTCCGCGATATCCGCGCGATCGCGGAGGGGAGGGAACCGCAAGGCGCCTCGGATGCCGAACGGCTCGACGTTCTCGCGCGGCACCTGAAACTTCAGGTCGAGCACTTCGGCGAACCGGTCGGCGTCAGGGAGATGAGAAAATTCTATCGCTGGTATCTGAAATCGTTCGAGGGCATCAAGAAATACCGCGGGGAGCTTACCGGCGTGGAGACATGCGCCGAGGTTCTCGGAATCGTCATGAGCATCAGAGAGGAGCTTGAAGAGAATGGAAGAAGCGCGCCTCAGAAAGCTTCTTGATCGGGTGGCGAGCGGGAAGCTCGGCGTCGCCGAGGCGGTCGAGCGCCTCAAGGTGCTCCCCTTCGAGGATCTCGGCTTCGCGAAGGTGGACCACCACCGTTCGATCCGGCGGGGATTTCCCGAGGTGATTTTCTGCGAGGGGAAAACCGCCGCCGAGATCGTGAAGATCGCGAAGAACGTGACCGCACAGGGGGCGAACCTTCTTGCGACGCGCTGCGACGAGGCGCTGTTCAGGAAGATTTCCCCGGCCCTGCCCCGCGCCGTGTACCATCGGGAGGGTAGGCTCTTCGCGATCGAGCGCGTCAAGGCAAAGCGGCTGGGGCTCGTCGCCGTCGTTTCGGGGGGCACCTCGGATCGGCCGGTCGCCGAGGAGGCGGCGCTCACCGCGCAGTACCTCGGATGCGCCGTCGACCGGCTCTACGACGTCGGCGTCGCCGGCATCCACCGGCTCCTCTCGTCATGGGAGCGGATCCGCAGGGTCGACTGCATTATCGTCGTCGCCGGCATGGAGGGGGCGCTCGCGAGCGTCGTGGCGGGAATTACCGACGCGCCGCTCATCGCCGTCCCGACGAGCATCGGGTACGGAGCGAGTTTCGGAGGACTCTCGGCGCTTCTCACGATGCTCAACAGCTGCGCGGGGGGCGTGACGGTCGTCAATATCGATAACGGCTTCGGCGCGGGCTACGCCGCCGCGACGATCATCAGGCGCGTGTCCTGCGGCATCGCCGGAGCGGAGAAAACGAAAGCTGCGAAGGGCGGCTCGACGGCCGGGCGCCGCCGGGCGCGGCCGGGGCGCTCATAAAGGAGGAAGGCGTGCGAGCTCGGTCCGGATCGAAACAGAAACCAGGCATCATCGTCGTCGACGCCGCGGGGGGCCTGAGCGGCGATATGTTTCTCGCAGGGCTTTTTGCGCTCGGCGCCGATCCCACGCTGGTCGCGCGCGAGGTGAGGAAGCTTCCCGGGCTCGAGCCCTTTTCGATCAGGATCGAGCGGGTGAATCGCGGGGGAATCGCGGCGACGCGCGCGAAGGTCCGCTGCCCGGGGAAGGCTTGCTCGCGCGACCTCGCCTCGATCCTCGCCATGATCGGGAAGTCGCGCCTCGGGGAGCGCGTGAAGGAGATGTCCGCGAGAACGTTCCGGATTCTCGGCGCTGCCGAGGGGAAGATCCACGGTGTCGCGGCCGATCACGTTCATTTTCACGAGGTGGGGGCCGTCGATTCGATCGTCGATATCGTCGCCGCCGCCGCCGCGCTCGAGACGCTCGATTTTCCGCCGCTCTTTCACCGGCCGTTCAGGCTCGGATGCGGTTTCATCGAGATCGCGCACGGGAGGTATCCGATCCCCGCTCCCGCGACCATCGAGATTCTGAGTGGGAGGACCGTGATCCTCAACAACGAAGAGGGCGAAGTCGTCACGCCGACCGGAGCCGCGCTCATGAAAGCGCTTGCGGAGGAGCTCCCCGAGCTTTACTCGTTCGTTCCGCGCCGGATCGTGTACGCGGTCGGGACGCGGGAGGAAGGGGCGGCGCCGGGAATGCTCCGCCTCATCGAGGCGGAGGCGAATGCATTCACCGGAGAGGTCACGGTGCTCCGCACGACCATCGACGACATGAATCCCGAGATCTACGGTTGGGTTGTGGAGCGTCTCTTCAAGGCCGGGGCGCTCGACGTATTCCTCGCGCAGATTATCATGAAGAAGGGACGTCCGGGCGTTCTCCTCACCGTTCTCTGCGAAGGCGCCGTGAAGGACGCTCTCCTCGACATCATATTCCGGGAGACGACGACCCTCGGCGTCCGCGTGAGCCATGAAGCGCGAGTGGAGCTCGAGCGCTGGACCGAGAAGGTCGATACGACCTATGGGCCGATGCAGGTGAAGCGCGCCCGTCTGAATGATGGAAGCGTGAAGACGTCGCCCGAATACGAAGCATGCAGGACCGTCGCCGAGTCGCGCCGCGTGCCGATCGGGAATGCGTACGAAGCCGCGCGCGCGGGCCGCCCGAAAAAAACGCGCGGGGCTCGGCCGCGGAAGACGCGCGGAGCCCTCCCGCGGAGGAAAATCAAGAAATGAGATTCGCCCTTTTCGTCGCCCTTTTCTCTTGTGCCGCAATGAGTTCGTGCGCCGGAGAACGGCCTTTTCCGCGAGCGCGGGAGCCGGTCGAGCAGGTCGTCACGCACCGCGTCGAGCAGGGAGAGTCGTGGCGCACGCTCGCCCGCGATTTCTACGGTAACGAGGATCGCGCCGCGGCGCTCGCCCGCGATAACGGCATGGATGCGGCCGTCGAGCCGCGCGCCGGATCCGCCGTGCGCATCTTTCTCAGCGAGCGCGAGGTGAAGCACGTCAGGAACAGGCTCGACGCGGCGCGGGAATACAACGCGGGGCTCGATCTCGCCGCGGAGGGCAACTACGCCGCGGCGATCGGACGGTTCGAGGAGTCGATCAAGCTCGATCCCGGTCTCGCCGACGCTTCGTACAACCTCGCCATCGCCTATCAGAGGCTCGCGTTTCACAAGAAGGCGGTGTCGATCCTCCGGGATCTCGTGTCGGTCGCTCCGGGGAACGTCGCCTACCGCTACGCGCTCGGCGCCTCACTCCTCGGCGCCGGCGATCTGGAAGGGGCCGAGAAGGCCTTTCTCGCCGCCCTCGCCGCCGATCCGTCCCACCGGAAATCGCTCTTCTCGCTCGCCGTCGTTTTCGAGAAACGCGGCGCGGTCGAACAAGCGAAGGAGAAGTTTCGCCGGTATCTCTCCCTCGATCCCCACGGAGACTGGGCCGACTCGGCCCGCGCGCACCTCAGGGATCTCGAGCGCTCCGGAGGGGAAAAACGGTGATTCGACTGCGCGACGTCTCGTTCGCGTTCCCTGACGCGGGCCCGCGCGATTTTCTCGAGTGCCTGAATCTCGAGGTGCGCGACGGGGAATGGCTCGCCGTCGCGGGGGGGAACGGATCGGGGAAAACGACGCTCTGCCGCCTCATGGCGGGAATCTCGAGACCGCGCTCGGGATCGGTCGAAGTGGACGGGGCGGATCCCGCTTGCGCACGCGGCATGACGGGGGGCGCTCCCGCGGTCGGCATCGCTTTTCAGAATCCCGACAGCCAGTTCGTGACGCCGAGCGTCGAGCGCGAGATTCTCTTCGGCATGGAGAATCTCGGGATCGGCTCCGGCGAGATGGCGAACCGCCTCGACGAAGCGGCGCGCGTCTTCTCGCTCGAGCGACTTCTCTCGCGAAATCCGCACACGCTCTCGGGCGGAGAGAAACAGCGCGTGCTCCTCGCATGCCTCTGGGCGATGGGACCGCGGCACCTCATCCTCGACGAGCCCTTTTCCTTTCTGGACGAGCCGGGGCGGCGCGCATTTCTCGACGCGCTCGGCGGCTCGTTCCGGCGCGAGGGGAAGACGATCGTGTGGTCCACGATCGACGCCGGCGAGC
>JBAZPL010000153.1:0-6155 GCA_041648155.1 Candidatus Krumholzibacteriia bacterium | reverse complement strand
GAGGTCATCAACAATCTTGCGCTCAAGGATTTCACGACGATCGAGTCGCGCTCCACGCCGGACGTTCTGACGAAATACCGCAACCCGTCGTTCGTCTCGAAGGTCACGAACCGCTCCGCCTCGGTGACGGAGGTCTTCTTCGCCGTGCCCGACGAGCGGCAGAGGAAGATCATCGAGGCCGCGGCGAAGTACCTCGAGACCTCCGGCGTTCAGCTCCTCGTCATGGACAAGCAGATGGGGCTCCATCCCGATCATGCGCATCACTGTCGCACGATCGTGACCGGCAAGTACGCGCGACTCCTCGTCATGTGGGACAAGCTCATATTCAATCTCCCGGTGAGCGAGGAGGAGAAGGAGCCGAGCCAGACGATCATCATGGTTCCCGAATGGGAAGAGGTGGCGAAGAAGCTCGATCTACCGCCGCGCACGATCCTCTGCGATGCGATCAACCGCGTGACGTTCGTTCTCGGATCGGATTATTTCGGCGAGGTCAAGAAGGGGCATCTGCGCATGGCGATGTACCTCGAGAAGACGCGGTTCAAGGAAGGAAAGGGGGGCGGCCTCGGGGTCCACGCCGGGGGAAAGGTGATCCGCGCCCTCGACGCGAAGACCGGGAAGCTCGAGGACAAGGGCGCCCTCTTCTTCGGTCTCAGCGGCACGGGGAAGACGACCCTCTCGGTGCACCATTTCTGGCTCGACGCTGCGAAGAAGGAGACGGTCGTCATCCGCCAGGACGATTTCTTCGTCATGACGGAGGACGGGGCCGCGTTCGGCACGGAGGACAACGCGTACATCAAGACGGAAGGACTCGAGCCCGAGGGGCAGCCGCTCCTCTACGCCGGGGCGATCAGCCCGTCGGCCATTCTCGAAAATGTCTACACGGATCCGAAGACGCTCGACGTCGATTTCTTCCGCTACGACCATCCGTTCGGATCGAAGGGGAAATGTCTCAACGGCCGCGGCATCGTCGTGAGGCACGAGCTCGATTTCACCGACGATCGAGTCGATCTCAACCGCGTCGATCTCATTTTCTTCATCACGCGGCGCGACACGATCGTGCCGCCGGCCGCGCGGCTCAACGCGGAGCAGGCCGCCGCGTACTTCATGCTCGGCGAGTCGATCATCACCTCGGCGGCCGATCCGACGAAGGCGGGGCAGTCGGTGCGCGAGGTCGGTACGAACCCGTTCATCGTGGGCTCCGAGGGGGAGGAGGGTAACCTCTTCTACCGGATCATCAAGAAGAACGCGAAAGTTCAGTGCTTCCTTCTCAACACGGGCGGTTTCGGCGGGCAGAAGATCCGGATCCAGGATTCAGCGGCGTTCATCCGCGAGATCGCTCGCTCGCGCGTCGAGTGGCGCACGGACGAAACCTGGGGATATGAGGTGCCCGCATCGGTTCCCGGGGTCGATCTGGACCGGTACGACGCGGGCCGCTTCTACAAGCCCGAGGAGATCGAGGCGCTCACGGAATCGCTCCGCGCCGAGCGAATCGCGTGGCTCGCGAAGTTCAAGGATCTCGATCCCGTCATCGCGGGTGCCGTGAAGTAGCGCGCCGCGCGGGTCCTGTCGCCGATTGCACTCCGCCCGTGCTCGCCAGATACGCGGGTCCTGTCGCCCATTGCACCCCGCGCGTGCTCGCTCGCAAGGCTCGCTGCGCTGCGTGCGGGGACCCCATGGGCGCCACCCGCTAGCCGGGTGCTATCCATCGGCGCCACCCGCGCGCTTACGATGCGCCTGACGCGAGGACCCCGTCTGGGCAACCGGGACTTTGATAAGCTATATGGTCTCAATGCGCGTGATGATCTCCGCAAAGAACTCCTTTGACCAAATATCGAGAGCGCGTTGATCCCTGATGAAGGGCGCGACTTCCCGGTGTGCTTTCTCGACGTCCAGTCCATCCACGGCTTGTCGCAGCAGCGCCTGCAGTGTTTCGGGTGTGAGTTCTCTGTCTTCAGCGTAATGGCCGGATTGCCTCATTCTGGATTCGAGGTGCGCGAGGCGGACCTGCGGATGGTTGGCGATATACCAGACCAGATCATACCAGTCTCTGCCCTTCACGCGGGTCTTCCACTTGCGGCACAGTATGGCATGCAGTTTGCCGGCAAAGAGATCAGGCAACCTGTAAGTGCGGATGGGGAACGGCATGGGCTGCAGTACATTTCGCATTTCTGTTTCAAACCCGCCCGGCGGAGCGGTGTCGACTTCCAGCTTTATCTTGAGATGTTTCGTGGGATGAAGATCGCGCAGAAGCTCTTCGGCGACCCCGATCGAGACCAATCCCTTGTGCGTGTTGGCTTTGAGAAATGCCGATTCGATGGCGCCGGCCCGCGCCTTCTTCCGGTCCTCAAAATCCACGACGAAGCCGAAGCTGCGTATTTCCCTGCAGAGCGCTTCTCCGTACTTCCCGAGTGAAAAGGTTTCGTCGGTCTGAAGAAGCGAAAAATCCAGATCTTCCGAGAACCTGTCCATTCCATAGAAAAGCCTGAGAGCCGTGCCGCCATAAAAGGCCGCGTGCTCAAAAAACTTGCTGCGCCAGAGACCGAGCAGAGCGACATCCTGCAGGATCTCCCTGAGAGCGTTAACGTAGTCATCCCGGGAACGGCACTCGTAACGTGCCAGCATGGTGCGGATCGCTTCATGCATCAGAAATCCTCCGAAGGCGCTCAATGTAGCGCACCAACCTGTTGATCTTGGCCGAATCGTAAGCCCGGGCGATCGATTCAAGACGGGACTCCATGAGCCCGCCCAGGGCTTCCTCGTCGATCCGAAGATCATCCAGCAGATATGTTCCGAAGTCGGAGATGTGGTTGCCGCTGAACCGGCTGTCAGTCCAGACCTTGTCCACAAGTGCCTTCTCCGGGGTCGCGATCAGAAACGTGGTCGCACCCACGGCTTCAAGAACCGCACCGGTCGCATACCTGGCTTCGTGCAGCATTCGATAGGAAAAAGAACCGATAGGCGTCTCGAAGGCACGCGAGCGCCGCGTCGTGACGGATGTGACGACCTCGACCCGCTCCGGGATAAGACCATGGTAACCGAGAGCATAGTCCAGACTGACATATGACGGGCCATAGATCAGATTGGCGACATGCTCCCGGATTATGGGCTCCCTGCGCAGGCTCTCGCTGAAACAATACAGGCCCTTCTTGATCCGGATGATGGCGCCGCCCGCAAGCAGCTTTGTGATCTTGTCGCGTGGTTTGCTGTAATCCGACAGGGCGCTCATAAGAACCTGGTAGTCGAAGACCTCCAAGGTTATTGCCTGGCGTATGCGAGCGATCTCTTCCATGCTTGCTCCGCTATTTTATATGCAGATATGTCCACAATTCGTGGACATACTATACATTAATAGCCGGCGCTGTCAAGGATTTTTTGTGGTGTCCCGTCCCCTGATATTCCGATCGCGCGGTTCGTCAAGACGTACGGCATGCGCAGGCCCGACGGCGAGAAGCGCTCGGTCAACAATTTCGCGTATCAGGTATGACCGTGATCGGGCCACAGTCCGAATCGATCCCCACGGCGCCCATAATGAGGGATGCCTCGACCTCGACGTCCTCGACTTCATCGCCCGCCTCACGGTTCAAATCCCCGAATCGCATGAGCGTCTCGTACACTATTACGGCCTCTACTCAAACGCCTCCAGACAGCGCAGGGTGTCAAACGGCAGACACGAGACATCTGCATGCCCGGCCGATCACTCCGACGGCGATGAAAGCGAATGGCGCAGAAGCAGGCGCATACGATGGGCGAAGCTCATTCGGCAGGTCTGGCAGGAAGATCCGCTGCTGTGTCCCCGCTGCGGGGGCACTATGCGAATCATCTCATTCATCACCGATGGAGCTGTTATCGACAAGATACTCCGGCACATCGCTTTCAAGCATGCCGACACGCCGCCTCCGCGCTATCATCCTCCGCCCCAGCTTTGCCGGTCGCCTCTCGGGTGAGCCGGCAGCTCCGCGCATATGGCCTCAATGTCCCACCCGTGCCGCTCGAAGCGTGCCCGAGCGAGGCCGCCGACCCTCATCCTGTGCCCATATATTCTCCCAGGGACGGGTGATTTCTCCTCAGAAGCCGGCGGTGGCCCGATAACGCCGGCTCGTCGGTGTTCCCAAGGCGCCCGCTGAGCCCCTCATGCGCGAAATGGCCTCGATTTTGTCCCATCCGGCGCCCGCAAAAGCTCCGCGCGAGATCTTGACACAAAAACGAGTTTCCTATAATTAGTAATTGACTCCGTCCAGGAAGGCCAAGACCCTGGCGCATTTGACCTGATCGAAATCCTGGCCGTAAAGCCTGAGAAACACCAGGCCCCGCAGCTCTGCATCGGACCTGGCGCCGTCGGCGGAAATACCGGCACGGACCAGCGCCCGGGCTGCAGAAAACATGCGACATGCCATGGCCAGACGCTCGTCAGGCCCAAGGTCCAGAAGCTTGCGGGTGAAAAGCCGTTCTATGGATGGAGCAGTATCTTTCATTGTTCTTTCATCTCTGAAAGGAGTTTTTGAACCCCGAGATTCTCCGCCCACTGTTCCAGGTATATCCAATCCAGATCCTTTGCTGTCCGCACCATGACTCGGGCATCCTCCAGCTGAAGCTCGGAGCCGGTTTCCCTGGCCCAGTGGAGTTTTGACAGAATCAAATCCTCCGGAGATACAACCCAAACCGACACTCCCTCGATATTGAATTGCCGACGCCTATCGAACTCCAACCGCCGATACTTGCCGTCCTTTTTCACAATGAAGTCCGCCTTGATGATCCATTCATTGTGAATGATGTTGAACATCGTGCGAGAAGCTATTGCATCGCGAACCTCTTGTGCGTCCACATAACAATCCGCTTCGAAAAGTCGGACAATTGTTTCAAAATCCGGAGACCCGCACTCAATGACGAGATCTATATCACGGGTCATCCGCGGACGGGAATACAGGGCGAAGGCCATGGAGCCCGTAAGCATATACTGGATTCCTGATGAATCCAACCGCGCCGCAATTTCCTTGATAAATTCAAGCTGCTCGTTCATCCTGGCCGCATTATACCATGATGGAAATATTTTCTCGTGTATTTTTCGATTACTCCCATTTTCGATTACTCCCTGGACGGGATCCCGAGCATAATCCCTGCGTTCACGTGGCCGGTGTTCTCCGGCAGGAAGGCGCGAAGCCGGCCGACGGCATCCTCCACGACATCGGCGGGCAGGATCCTTCCATAAAACTGCGCGAAAAGCTCCGCCTCCCGGGGGCTTCCCATGGAGCTGTTATCGACAAGATACTCCGGCACATCGGGTACAAACACGCCGACATGCCGCCTCCGCCCCTCATCCTGTGCCCATATATTCTTTCAGGGACGGGTGAGTTCTCCTCAGAAGCCGGCGGTGGTCCGATAACGCCGGCTCGTCGGCGTTCCCAAGGCACCCGCCGGGCCCCTCATGCGCGAAATGGCCTCGATTTTGTCCCATCCGGCGCCCGCAAAAGCTCCGCGAGATTTTGACACAGAAACGAGTTTCCTATAGAATATATCTTGCAAAATGCCCGGCAGACGGTTAAATTACATGGTATGAAAAGACTGATAAATAGATTCCAGACGGACATTCTGAGCCGGCATCTGAGGCATTTTCCGGTGGTCGCCGTTATCGGCGCCCGACAGACCGGCAAGACTACCCTGGTCAGGGATTTGTTGCCTGGTAAACGCAAATTCATTTCCTTTGACGAGCCGGTGAATATGATGCTGGCGGAACAGGACGCGGCTTCCTTTTTGAAGCAGGCGGCTCGGGTCACCATAGACGAAGTGCAGAGAGTCCCGGCGCTGTTCACGGCTATCAAGCAGATAGTTGATCAGAAGCGGACCAACGGCCAATTTCTCATTACCGGCTCGGCCAATATCACCATGCTTCCGCAGATTTCCGAGAGTTTAGCCGGCCGGGTGGCTTTCGTAGAGATGGGTCCTTTTGCGGCGCTGGAGCTATCAGGCCCGTCTGCCTTGGCAGGGGCGGATTTGGCCAAACCGAAACTAATGGATATCCTGGCCGCCCGGACCAGCAAGCAATGCTGGCAGATACTATCCGGCATCAAGCCCCGGCCCATGCCCCTGGAAAGATATATCTGGAGAGGCGGACTGCCGCCGGCATTTCTATTGGGCAACGACCAGGCCAGACAGGAATG
>JBAZPL010000152.1:0-6242 GCA_041648155.1 Candidatus Krumholzibacteriia bacterium | reverse complement strand
GGCGGGATGGTTATCGAGGCGCCTGAGGCGATCCCTCTACTGGCCGTTTCTTACTATATTTTGCATTGTTAATCAACTAATATTTATCGAATATCAATAAATAATACTTGACAATCGATGATACCGTGGATATAATCCTCCTGTGGTCGATGACCGAAATAACATTACGGACGCGCAGCAGGGCAGCCGGTAACAGGAGGTCGATATGAGAGTCTCGAATCTATCTTCGCTCACGGGATTGGTCAAGGTGGTGATCTATCTCGCGTTCATCGGCGCGCTCCTCGCCTTTGTCTACGTCCTCGGGAGCTTCATCTACGTTATGTCGAACGCCGACGACCTCGGGAAGGTCAACGTGACGACCATGCGCGAGCTGCCCGCTCTCGCCAAGGGGCTGTCGCCCGACGTCTGGGAGTCGGAGAACGGCGCGGCAAGGTTCAGGCTCCGCGAGCTCTACGGCCAGTTCTCTTTCCTGAGCATGCCGCGGACGCTCGTGCTCGCGATCTTCTTCAAGGAACTCGTTCTGTGCGGGCTCTTTTTCATCGGAATCGTGCAGATGGCCAATATGTTCGAGGACGTGAGCCGGGGGAAGCCATTCGCTCGCGAGAACGCGGCGCGCCTGCGGATCGTCGGATACGCCATGGCGGGAGGGGTGCTTTTCAATTTTCTCGTACGGACGGGCATTCTCATTCTCTTCCGGCGCGAGTTGGCGATTAGTGGAGCCGAGAACCAGTTGCTCCAGTTTTCCACGGATTCTCCCAGTTGGGGGCTTCTGGCCGGCGGTCTCATCGTGCTCGTGATCTCCGAGGTGTTCCGCCTCGGCAACAAGCTCCAGGAAGAGCAGGAATTGACGGTGTGAGGTCGTTATGCCTATCATAGTGAATCTCGATATGCAGCTCGTGAAACGAAAGATGCGGCTCACCGAACTCGCCGAGCGCGTAGGCGTAACGATCGCGAACCTCTCGATCCTCAAACAGGGGAAGGCGAAGGCGATACGATTTTCCACGCTCGAAGCGATCTGTCGTGAGCTCGGCTGCCAGCCGGGGGATATACTCGAGTATCAACCGCCGGCCAAGGACGGGCCGACGATACTCGACGGGATGGACTATATCGCCTGAGCCGCGAGTGCAGGCGCCCAGGTCCATTCAGACTCTTTAAGAAAGGTGTCGTCATGCAGGCAATCGGCAACACGCCGCTCGTGCAGCTCGTCCGTCTCCACGAAAAGGGGGCCGCGGATATCTTCGTCAAATTGGAGGGCGCCAATCCTACGGGCAGCATGAAGGACCGGATGGCGCTCTCCATGATCGAAGGGGCCGAGGCGCGGGGCAACCTCAAGCCCGGAGGCCGTGTCGTCGACTATACCGGCGGCAGCACGGGCAGCTCCCTTGCTATGGTATGCGCGGCCAAGGGCTATCGCGGTTACTTCGTCTCGTCGAACGCCTTCGAGGAGGAGAAGATCCAGACGATGCGCGCCTTCGGCGCGATCGTGGAGGTGGCACCGAGCGTGAACAGGATGGTCACGCCGGAGCTGATCCAGGCCTTGATAAAACGTGTGGCGGAGCTCGCCGCCGAGCCGAACACCTTCTGGACCGACCAATTCAATAATCCCGACAATAGCGCCGGCTATGCGCCTATGGCCCGGGAGATCATGACGGCGCTGGGCGGCCGCTTCGACGAATTTCTACAGGGAGTCGGGACCGGCGGCTGCTTTTCGGGGAACGCCGAGGTGTTCAAGCGCGAGGTGCCGGGGGTGCGCTGCATCGCAATCGAACCGCTGAAATCGCGGGCCCTTTCCGGGAACGGCCCCTATGGCGGGCACCGGCTCGAGGGGATGGGGGCGGGGTTCGTCCCGTCCATATGCAGGCTCGATCTCGCGGACGAGATAGTCGCGGTGAGCGACGAGGACGCCTATGCGACCGCCCGCCGCCTCGCGCGCGAGGAGGGCATCTTCGGCGGCATCTCGTCGGGGGCGAACGTGTGGGTCGCCCTCGAGCGGGCGCGGAAGCTCGGAGCCGGCCAGCGCATCGTCACGATCATCTGCGATTCGGGCTTGAAATATTTGCGCGGGGACTTGTATATCTAGCCGCCGGCACCGGCCATCGCGGGAGAGGATATCCGAATTTGACGGCATGGCGACTCAAGGAGAAATGGTCCCGCAGGGCGCATGAGCTGAGCGCGGATTCGTATGCGCTCTACCTAGCGGCGCGGGATCCGCGCGTCCCCTGGTATGCGAAGCTCCTCGCCGCCGCCGTGGTGGCCTACGCGGTGAGCCCCATCGATCTGATTCCGGACTTCATTCCCGTGATCGGGCTCCTGGACGATATGATCATCGTTCCGCTGGGGCTCGCGCTCGCGCTGAAGATGATTCCGCGCGAGGTGATGGAGGAGCACCGGCGGAAGGCGAGGGGACGGCTCGCGGAGAGAGTGCCGCGGAAATGGGTGGGCGCGGTCGTCGTAATATGTATCTGGGTTCTTCTGCTCTGGCTCGTGGGGAAGTCGGTTATGAAATGGCTTGCCGGGAAAACGCCTTGAGAGGTTGCAACCTATGCGTGGCGTGCCCAATGCAGAACAGGCTCTCCGGTACCTGGCGCTCGCCTTACCGTACGCCGCGGTTTTCCTTGGTCTTTACGTCCTTCGGAGCGCCTGGGTTACCATTCTCCTCTACCATGTGGGTATGGTGACCTTGCTTCGATTCGGCGGGCAGGAGGGTCTCCTGAGAGCTGTTCGTCAAGGTTGGTCGGCGCCTGCAGCGGCGGTCATCGGGATCGTATTTGCAACCGAGGGCCTTCTACTGGCTCTGCTTTGGGGCACCATATCTCGTGAGCACATGAATCTGGGAGAAACACTGACGAGCTTTCACTTGTCGGGGCTCTCCTGGTGGGTGTTCGCGGTGTACTACGTCACCGTTCATCCGGTGCTGGAGGAGATCTACTGGCGCGGCTACCTTTCCAGGGCTCATCGATCTCCGGCGGTGGTCGATGTCGCCTTCGCAGGTTACCATGTGCTGGTCTTGTGCATATTCATCAAGTTGCCTTGGGTTCTTGTTTCGTTCGGGGTATTATGGTTTGCCGCATGGAGCTGGCGTCAGTTGGCAGCAAGATACTCCGGACTGGGCGTCGCGATCGCCAGTCACGCAGCTGCCGATTTGAGTATCGTTACCGCGGCAGAGTATTTGATGCGGTACCGATAGGCGTAACATCGCCGGCAAGACCGAACTTCTGGCACTCATCCTGAGTTGGCCGCTAGGTACCTGTTGGTTAATGAAAGGAAGGAGACCTAATGTCGAAATGTCCGTACTGCAAGAAGCCGGTCGTGCTGAAGAAGACGCGTAAGAACGCCGGTGATCGTGCCGCCGAGGTTCTCAAGGAATCGGCAGGCAAGGTCAACGGGAAGCAGATCATGTACTCCTGTCCTCACTGCGAGTGCGTTCTCGGTTTCGGGTTCTTCGTCGGCGGCATAGGCGAGGGCAAGCCGTAGCGTTGTCCCCTCTCGATACGGGCAAACAAATATCTTGCAATTTTGCATTTGAAATGCATAATTGCAGCCAGGGAGGTGTCCCATGGCTGAAAAATACATCAGAAGATCGTTGGAGCCGTATCTACGGAAAGCCGCATCCGAGTTCCCCGCGGTGGTATTGACCGGGCCGCGGCAGTCGGGCAAGACGACACTCCTCAAGCATCTCTTCGGAAGGCGGTACGGGTACGTCTCTCTCGAGCCTCCCGATATCAGAGCGGCCGCCGAAAGGGATCCTCGCGGTTTTCTTGATATGTATTCCGCACCGACGATACTGGACGAGGTGCAGTATGCACCGGATCTTTTGCCGTATGTGAAAGAGAGGATAGACGGTCTTCGATCTCGTCCGGGGCAGTATCTTCTCGCCGGCTCACAGAATATTCTCCTTATGGAAAGGATCACCGAGTCCCTCGCGGGTCGAGCTGCAATGCTGCGCCTGTTACCGATGGCCCGCCGTGAAAGCGATGGAAATCCCGGAGTCCCTCTGCCGTGGGAATCAAGAAAGCCGGGCGGCGGGAAGAAGAGGAGCTCGTATCGCCGAATCTGGGCCGGCTTCATCCGCGGCGGCTATCCGGAGCTTGTTGCGCATCCCGGCCGCGATGTCGGTCTGTGGCACGCGAGCTACATCCAGACGTATCTCGAAAGGGACGTGCGGACACTCCGGAATGTCGGGGATCTGTCTCAGTTCCAGAGCTTCCTCAGGCTGCTCGCGGCGCGGAGCGGCCAGCTCCTCAGCCTGACCGATCTGGCGCGGGACCTGGGAACGGCCGTCAATACCATCAAGGCGTGGCTCTCCGTTCTTGAAGCCACCTACCAGGTGATCGTTCTCAGGCCGTATTTCGCGAACGTGGGCAAGAGGCTCGTCAAAACGCCGAAGGTTTATTTCACGGATGTCGGAACTCTTTGTTATCTGACCGGCCTGAAGGATCCCGGGCATGCTGCCTCGGGGCCCATGGGCGGATGGATAATGGAGACGGCCGTTCTCGCGGAGATAGTGAGAGCGCTCACTCATCGCGGTATCGAGCCGAGAGTATATTTCTGGAGAACGTCATCGGGAGCCGAGGTGGATTTCATAGTCGAGGTCGACGGAAAGCTCGTGCCCATCGAGGTGAAGCTATCGGCGACGCCGCGGCCGGCGATGGCCGCCTCCATCGGAGAGTTTCAAGAGGATTTCGGCAAGCGTGCCCTGCCGGGGTATGTCGTCCATGCGGGCGATGTCCGGCTGCCTCTTGGTGCGGGAGTGACGGCTCTTCCATTTTCAGAGCTATAGGCAGGTGTCCCTTGGGGCTCGCGCTCGCGCTGAAGATGATTCCGTGCGGTAGTCGTATTATGGTAAGTGAGAGAAAAGAAGAGTCCGAGCAGAGCGAGAGGAGGTTGAGCAACGAAGAAACGCATGGGAAGACCGAACGGGCACAGCACAACGCCACGAAGAAACGAGGAGTAGCACAATGGCAGCTATATTTCTTTTTGCGATGATGGTTCTTACCATCGTCGGGGCATCCTTCATAAAACGCGGCCTCAAGATGACAAGGTTTGCACCGGCTGCAGCGTGGGGCGGTAGAATCGTCTTCACATTCTTCGCCATTCTCTTCCTTGCCAACTGTTTCGTAAACGTTGATTCGGGCAGCGTCGGGGTCAAGATATTCCTGAATAGCGTTCGACCTGGGTACATCCCCGAGGGATTCCATCCGAAGAATCCATTCTACAACATAAGACAGATTACGATTCGTCTCAAGACCATGGAGACGGATGCCGCAGCAAACATCATCACCCTCTCGAAAGACCAGCTCGAAATGACCGTGGACGCCACACAGCCGTATCGACTTCTCCCGTCCGCCGCCGCGTGGCTCTACCAGAACGTTGGAGACGACTACTACGACCAGATTCTTATGCCTGCCGCCAGGACAGCCGTGAGACAAGCCGTAGCCAAGTTCAACGCTCAGGAGCTCATTGCCACAAAGAGAGACAGTTTGGCTACAGAGATTAACGTGTGTATGTCAACGGCCGTGGACAGCATGTTCTCTCAATACTCCACGTCACTGCTCGAGAAGCCACGGATGATATTCGATTTCCCCGTGGCCCTCGTGCGGAACATCGGGCTACCCAGCAAGCTCAAAGAAGCCATCGAAGAAAAGCTGTCAAACCAACAGCAATCAGAAGCTATGGCGTTCATCATCAGCAAGGCAAGACAGGAAGCGGAGAGAAAGGCAATTGAAGCGCAGGGTATTCAGGCCTTTCAGAGCATCGTAACGCAGGGCATAACCGAACCGCTTCTGAAGTGGAAGGGTATCGAAGCAACCGAGAAGCTTGCGCAATCCCCCAACACGAAAATCGTCATCATCGGGAACAGCAAGGACGGGTTGCCGATCATACTTGGCGGGGACAAGTAGCAGCAGGTGAGATACGGGAGCGTGGCGTCTGTCGGGGCAACTCGGCAGACGCCCTCTCGCTCGGGTTGCGTCTACCAGAAGGACCGTTATCGCGAGAAGTAGCGATCCGGCTTCACGTGCGGCTGACGGCCGTTTTTCAGTGCTGCAGCACGGCGTCTATCGCCCGGGCCAGGTCATCCTTTGTGAACGGCTTGGCAAGACGGGCGCGGAATCCATATTTGCTGAAGTTGGCGAGCACGTCGTCGTTGGAATAACCGCTCAAGACTATAACCCGTGCCGCGGGATCCATCTGGAGCAGGGGACCGATCGTCTCTTTTCCCCCCATATCTCCCGGAATAGTCA
>JBAZPL010000151.1:0-6242 GCA_041648155.1 Candidatus Krumholzibacteriia bacterium | reverse complement strand
TCGTCCCAGACGAGGCCGAGCGTCCCCTCGACGATCACACTCCCCTTGTCCATGATGACGATGTAGTCGCAGAGATATTCCGCCTCTTCCATGTAATGCGTCGTGAGGATGAGCGAGGTTTCTTTCTTCTTCAGATCGACGAGAATGTCCCAGATCTCCCGCCGCGCGACCGGGTCGAGGCCCGTCGTCGGCTCGTCGAGGATGAGAATCTCCGGCTCGTTGATGAGCGCGATGCCGATCGAAAGCCTCTGACGCATCCCGTGGGAGAGATTCATGACGTAGCTCTTCCGCTTGTCGGCGAGATTGACGAGATCGAGGATGCGGGGCGCGACATCGATCCCGAGCCCGAAGAAGCTTGCGAAGAGGTTGAGCGTCTCCTCGACGGTGAGTTTGTCGATATATGCCGTCTCCTGGAGCGAGAGCCCCATGATGCGGCGAAGATGCGCCTCGTCGGCGCTCCAGCTCTTGTCGAGGATGCGGATCTCCCCCGCGTCGGGCTTCTGGATCCCTTCGATCATCTCGACGAGGGTCGTCTTCCCCGCGCCGTTCGGCCCGAGGATCGCGATGTACTGTCCCCTCGGGATCTCGAGGTTCACACCGCGCACCGCGCGCACGTCCTTGAAGGATTTCGAGATGTTTTTCGCGCTGATCATCGGTGCTCCCGCCCGTCTTTTCGCCGCTTCCGATCCGGGCCCGAACGTTTGATTCTACAATATATGCCCTCGGTCCCGCTTTGGCAAACTCGCGGGGCGGCTGCGACCGCCCCGAATTCCGTTGCTGCCGCCCCGGCCCCCCGCTATCATCGAAGACCACACAGGGAGGTTGTATATGAAATTCACTCGGGAGCCGTTGCTTGCATTCTCCGCGATCCTCGCCATCGCGTTCGCCCAGGCCGCCTGCGCGACGGCGCAGAGAAGCACGGAGTCGAGCGCGTACGCCTCTTTCGGCGTCGACCTGTACAAGGAGCTCCTCAGGGAGAAGCCCGAAGCGAACATCTTCATCTCCTCCGCGAGCGTCGGTTTCGCGCTCGCGATGACGATGAACGGCGCCGCGGACGGAACACGCGACGCGATGGCGAATGTGCTCAGGCTTTCCGGTATCGGCATCGAGGCGGTGAGCACGGCCGACTCGACTCTCATCAACCGGATGAACGATACGATACGGGCGGTCAAGCTCTCCGTCGCCAACTCCCTGTGGGCCCGGCGGGATGTCACGTTCAAGAAGGATTTTCTCCAACGCAACAAGCGCTATTACGGCGCCGATATCCGTGTCCTCGACTTCTCGAACCCTGGCGCTCCGGCGACGATCAACAATTGGGTCGCCGAGAAAACGAACGACAAGATTGCGAAGATCGTCGACGCAATCGACCCAAGCACGATCCTGTTCCTCATTAACGCGATCTATTTCAAGGGGACTTGGTCGAAAGAGTTCGACAAAACGCTGACCCGGGAGGCACCCTTCCGTCTCATGGACGGCTCGACCAGCCCGCGTCCCATGATGAGGCAATCGGGAAAATACGACTACCTCGACGGCGAAGGCTTCCAGGCGGTGCGACTCCCCTACGGCGACGGACGGATCGGCATGTACGTGTTCCTCCCCGCCGACAGTTCGAGCCTCGAACGGTTCCATGAGGGGCTCACGGGCGAGGAGCTCAATGCCTGGATCGGAAATCTCGCGCCGCGCTCCGGAACGGTCGGTCTTCCCCGCTTCAGGCTCGAATACGAAGCGGTCCTCAACCAAAGCCTCTCCGCTCTCGGCATGACGGTCGCCTTCGACGCAGAGCGTGCGAATTTCACCAAAATGTTCGACGCCGCCGGCGCCAATGCGTACATCCATGAAGTCAGGCACAAGACCTTCGTCGAAGTGAACGAGGAGGGAACGGAGGCGGCAGCGGTCACATCGGTCGAGATGCGTGTCACCTCGGTCATGGAGGAAGAGCCGCCGTTCGAAATGATCGTGGACAGACCGTTCTTTCTCGCCATCGTCGACCGAGAGACGGGGCTCATCCTCTTCATGGGCGCTATTGTGAATCCTTGACGACGAGGCGGTATGCCGCGGCGATGAGCGGACGAAGCCCTTTCTTCTCGAGCGCCGAAATCCTGAAAATGTGCTCCCCCGGCACGTCGAACTTCGGCGCGCGCGCGCGGGGCGGGAGAAGATCGGTCTTGTTGAGCGCGATGAGCCGCGGTTTGTCGACGAGCTTCTCGCCGTACGAGCGGAGCTCGTTGTAGAGCTGTTCGTACGCTTTCGCGGGCTCGACGTCCCCCGCCGCGTCGACGATGAAAACGAGGACGCGGCATCGCTCGATGTGCCTCAGGAACTGGATTCCGAGCCCCTTCCCCGTGTGGGCGCCCTCGATGAGCCCCGGAATGTCCACCATGCAGAACGAGGCGCCCGGCGCAATTTTGACCATTCCGAGCACGGGTTCGAGCGTCGAGAACGGATAGGGAGCGACGATCGGATGCGCGTCGCTCACGCTTCGGAGCAGCGTCGACTTGCCCGCGTTCGGGAGACCGACAAGCCCCACGTCGGCGATCAGCTTCATCGTGAGAGTGAGCCGCCGTTCCTCACCGGCTACGCCCATGGTTCTCGTGCGCGGGGCCTGGATCTTCGCCGTGCGGAACAGGTAATTCCCCTTGCCCCCTCTTCCACCCTGCGCCGCGACGTACTCCGCGCCGGGCTCGTCGAGGTCGGCGAGATTCTCCTTCGTATCGGCGTCCTCGAGAACGGTGCCGGGCGGCACCATGATGTACTCGTCCTCGCCGTTCGCGCCGGTCATGTTCTTCCCCTGCCCGTACTTCCCCGATTGCGCCTTGATGGTCTTGCGGTAATAGAGATCGAGGAGCGTGCGCATCTCGCGATCGACCCTCACGATGACGTCGCCTCCCTTTCCTCCCATGCCGCCGTCCGGTCCGCCGCGCGGAACGTACTTCTCGCGCCTGAAGCTGACGCAGCCGTCCCCGCCGTTGCCGGCTTTGATCTGTATCGTCACGCGATCGATGAACATCGTGCTCCGTTCCCGGGCCCGCCCCGGCGCGGGTCCTGCCGCTGGTTCCTCCCCGCGCGTGCTCGCTTACGCTGCGCCCCGCGCGGGGGCCCCACCAGCGTCACCCGCGCGCCATGAAGTATTTCCCGGGATTCAATATCCCCCGGGGATCCATCGCTCTCTTGATCCCCCGCGCCAGATCCAGTTCTTCCGGCGTGAATATCATGCGCAGGTACGGGCTCTTCGTGAGCCCGATCCCGTGCTCGCCGCTCAGAGTCCCGCCGAGCTCGATAACGCGCTCGAAGAGCTTCTCGACGAAGGTCGCGACGCGCGCCATCTCTTCCCGCCGGCGCCTGTCCGTCATGATGTTCACGTGCATGTTCCCGTCGCCCGCGTGGCCGAATATGTAGCAATCAAGATTGAGTTCGCCGGCAAGCGCGTGAATGAATCGCGCCCCCTCCTCGAGAGCCCCGAGAGGGAGCGACACATCCTCGTTCACCTTCGTCGCGCCGCGCCGCGCGAGGCTCGGGCTCACCGATCGGCGCACTTTCCAGAGGAGTTCGCGCTCCACTTCGTTTCGTGCCGGTCTGAAAACAATCCCCGCCTTCCCCGCGATTTCCTCGAGAAGGGTCCGCTGGGCATCGACTTCTTCGGGCGAGCCGTCGATCTCCACGAACAGGTAATTCGAATCTCTCCCGAGACCTCCGAAGCAGCAGTATTCGCCGACGCATTGCATCGTTTTCGCGTCGAGATACTCGAGAACGCTCGGCGTGAAACCCGCCGCGAGCAGCGACCCGGCGAACGCGAGCGCTCCCGTGAGCGGGGGCACCTCGAGAAGGGCGGTTCGAAACGCTTCGGGAAGCGGCAGTACGCCGAGACGGGCCGAATAGATGACCCCGAGCGTGCCCTCCGCTCCGATGAGGGCGGCGGTCGCGCCTTCCGGAGGAGCGTCCGAAATCGTCTCGCCGTCGGAGGTGATCCATGTGAGCGATCGTACGTATCGCCGCGTCACGCCGTATTTGAACGCCCGGGGCCCTCCCGCATTCTCGGCGACGTTCCCGCCGATCGTCGAGAAATTGAGACTCGCCGGATCGGGAGGGTAGAAATACCGCTCGCGGGCGAGGTAGTCCTGGAGATCCTTGTTGACGACGCCGCTCTCGACTTCGACCTCTTCCGCGCCCGCGTCGAAGCGAAGCACGCGATGCAGCTTTTCCGTCGATATCACGAGCCCGCCGTCGAGCGGAACGGATCCTCCCGAAAATCCTGATCCCGCCCCGCGCGGGACGACGGCGATCCCCCGGCGCGAGGCCTCGCGGACGAGTCTCGCGAGATCATCCGGGGTTCCGGGAAATGCGACGCCCCCGGCGCGTCCTCGCCTGCCCGTGGCATCAAAACCGTACGCCAGCAGGTAACTCGCCCCCGTATGCACCGGGACGCCGCGCAGCGAGCGCGCAAGCCCCTCTATTTCCCTGCGGCGATCGCCGGTCAATACGGCCTCCGCGCGGCACGCTCCGCCTTTCGTCGGATGAAGCGTGGTTTTCAAAACGATATTTTCGCGTCGCTCGCGTCAGCTCGAGTATTTCTTCACAAAATTCTCGAACCGGTCGAGAGCCCGGTTGATCTCGTTCTCCGATGCGGCGAAGGAGAAACGTATCATCTTGTCGCAGCCGAACGCTCCCCCCGGTATGACGACGAGTCCCTGCTCGGCGAGGAGTTTGTCGCAGAATCCGAAACTGTTCTTCACGTTGCACTTTTTATAGAGCTTCGACACGTCGACGAGATAGTAGAAAGCGCCGCCCGGCTCGGGATACCAGATCGAGGGGATGCGCGCGAGACGCTTGCCGAAAATATCCTTCCTCTTCTCGAACTCGACGCGCATCATCTCGCGGTCCTCCGCGCCCTTCTGAACCGCCTCGAGCGCCGCCCATTGCGAAATGGAATTCGGGCATCCGGTTGCGTGCGCCTGGAAGGCGCCCATCCGGTACGCGATCTCCTTCTCGGCGAGGGCGAAGCCGACTCTCCACCCCGTCATCGCGTAGCTCTTCGAGACGCCGGTGATGACGACGGTTTGATCCTTGATCTGCGGGACAAGCGTCACGGGGGAATAGTGCTCCCATCCGCTGAAGGTGAGAAATTCGTATATCTCGTCGCTGATGAGAGCGATGCCCGATTCGAGAACGATTTTCGCGATCGCTTCGATCTCCTCCCGCCGATAGACGATGCTCGCCGGGTTCGACGGCGAGTTGAAGAGAAGCGCCTTGGGCTTTTTCTTGCGCGAGAGCTGTTTCCGGAATATCTCGGGCGTGAGCCGGTAATCGGTCTTTCTCGAGAGCTCCACGATCCGGGGCTTCCCGCCGAGAATTTTGACCATATCCGGATAGCTCGTCCAGTAGGGAGAGAGGATAAGCACCTCGTCGCCGGGGTCGGTGAGCGCGAAAAGGGCGTTGTAAATCGAGTGCTTCGCGCCGTGCGAGATGACGACCTCCGCTGCCGTGTATGCGACCCCGAGCTTTTCCGAGTACATCTCGGCGACCGCTTTGCGCAGGGGCGCGATCCCCTCGCCCGCCGTATACTTCGTTTCCCCGCGCTTGATCGCCTCGATAGCGGCCTGCTTGATCACTTCGGGAGTGTCGAAATCGGGTTCCCCCGCGGTCAGAGCGACGACGTTCTCACCTTTCGCCTTGAGCTCCTTTGCTTTTGCCGTCAGGCTCAGGGTAAGCGACGGCTCGAGACTGCGCGAGCGCTTGCTGATCACTTCTGCCACTTTCGATCCTCCTTTTAACGATCTATGTGATTCCCCATTCCTTGAGTCTCTTCGGAACGCTCGGCGGGACGAGACAACCTATCTCGCCGCCGAGCTGGTAAATTTCCTTCACGAGCGAGCTATGGAGGTAGATATATTGCTCGCTCGGCATGAGAAAAACGGTTTCAAACTCAGGGTCGAGCTTCCGGTTGATGAGCGCGATCATGAGCTCGTACTCGAAATCGGAAACCGCCCTGAGGCCCCGGATCACGACGTCGACCTTGCGCGCGCGAAATTCCTCGACGAGCAGGCCGTGGAACGATACCACCTCGACGCCGACGATCCCCTCGACCGCCTCGCCGACGAGCTGGCGCCTCTGTTCGAGCGTGAGAAACGTGTTCTTATGGACGCCGCGCGCCACGGCGACGATCACCCGATCGAATATCTTCGCGGCCCGCCTCACGAGATCGACGTGGCCGTTCGTCACCGGGTCAAACGTCCCCGGGTAGAGCG
>JBAZPL010000150.1:0-6257 GCA_041648155.1 Candidatus Krumholzibacteriia bacterium | reverse complement strand
TGCGATTCCCATGGGAAGCGCCGCGAGATCGGCGGTGAATTCCAATCGTTCATCGTCGGACTGTACGTACGGCTCGACGAACCTGATCGTGTACGCGCGGGGTTCGAGGTTCCTGATCTCGAACTTGAGGTTATAGAGGCAGCTGCAATCGCAGATCGACTGCTCCTCGCGCTCGACGATCGTGATGGTGTCGTTCCTGAACGAGATGTCGGCGGTGATGTCGCCCGGGCAGCAGTTGAAGGCGGCGTTCACATGCTCGAGGGAAAGGACGCCGTCCGGCCCGTACGTCCATGCGGCGCATGACAGGTCGGCGGGCGCGGGCTCCTCGCCGGCCGGATGCGTCGCGCTGTTGCATTCCGTGCGGGAGACGAGCGCGCCGACGGGCGCCGCGCCGCCGCCGGTGCTCCAGGGGTACGAAGCGCGGTCGACGCAGAAGCTTCCCGACGGCGAAACGGAGAGATCGATCGTCGAACGCAGCGGCTCGTCCGCATCCGTCACGTACGGCTCGACGATGAGTATTGTATAGATCCCGGGCGCGATGTTCTCGAACCGGTAATCGAGGTCGTAGAGGCAGAGGCATCGGCATCCGGATTCGGACTCGCGCTCGACGATCGTGATGGTGTCGTTCCTGAACGAGATGTCGGCGGTGATGTCGCCCGGGCAGCAGTTGAATGCCGCGTTGATGTGCCTGAGGAGCAGAGTGTCCCCCCCGGCGAGCTCGTACTCGATGCAGTCCCGAATTGCGGCCGTGCCCGAGGCCGCGAGCTCCGTCGAGCCCTTGCAATCGGACCGGCTCACGAGCGCGCCGGCCGGCTTCTGATGGTGTTCGGGTTCGACAGCTGTTTCCCTGTCGCATCCGGGAGCCGCGGCGAAGAGCGCGAGAGCGGCGAGAGAGAGCGCCGTGACGGCGATAGAGGTATATCGGTTGCCGTGGATTTTCTGAAGCATGACGCCGTCCCCTGCGTGATAAGTCTACATAAGAAAGATAAGCCGGTTCTGAACGGGCGTCAATGGCGGTTTCGGGCCCCGGATCAGAGCCCGCGCATCCATTCGTCGCGGAGGCAGACGTCGGGACTTCTGAGGGCGGCGTCGATCTCGGCGAGGAGCCGCTCCTTGTCGCCGAGGAGCGTTCCCGCCAGCGCGAGGTAGTTCGAAGCGTGGTTGCTGCGGAAGATACAACGGTCCGTTTCGAGCCCCGCGACGAGCTCGCGGAGCTCGGCGACGTCTTCGACGGCGGATGTGAACTCGAAATCGGAACCCATTGCCGCGCCATATTCATTTCCGCAGGGTCCGAGCATGAGAGTGAGCGCGGATAGATACCGAGGCTGTATACGGTTCAAGAGCTTCGCCGTGTTCCGTGCGTGCCTCAAGCTCAACTTTTTTCCGCCGATGCCGAAAATGACCGTGATTGAGAGCTTGAGCCCCGCCTCCGTCGCGCGTCGGCAGCCCTCGGCCATCTCGTCGGGGGTCGCGCCCTTGCCGATCTTCGCGAGGAGCTCCGGGTCCCCCGTCTCGACGCCGCAGTAGAGAATCTTGAGCCCCTTATCGGCGAGGAGCTTCATCTCGGCGACCGATTTCTTGAGGAGGTTCCCCGGCGTCGCGTACGCAGTCACGCGCTGGAGCTGTGGAAACGACCGGTAGAGGTGCTCGAGAATGCCTTCGAGCGATTTTATCGGCAGAACGAATGCGTCGCCGTCGGCGAGAAACACGCGGCGCACGTGGGGCACAAGCGCCGCGGCCTCGTCGATCTCGGCCTTGACTTCTTCCCACGGCTTCACACGGAATTTCTTGCCGCGATACATGTAGCAGAAGAGACAGCCGTTGTGCGAACAGCCTTCCGTCACCTGGAAAATGAGGGAGGCTGCCTCGCTCGGGGGTCTGTAGACGGGCTCGATGTAGTTCGGCATGGTGCTGATCCTCGGCACTCGGCGCGGCGCCCATTAAGCCATGAAGGGGATAGTAGTCGAGCAAGGGGGTCATTTCAAGTTGAAAGCTCCGCTCGAAGTGCGATAGAGTCTCCGGGAAAACTCGTGTGTATAGCGGCGGGAATCGTAATGACGGGAAGGTGAGTATGGCACGGAAAGGACGCAGTCTCCTCATCACGCTCTGCGTGGTCGTCGGTCTCTTCGTGGTCGCGGTCGTGGGTGCGCGGCTCCTCCTCACGCGCGAGAAACTGCTCGCGGTGATCGTTCCGCGCGTCGAAAAGGCGATAGACGCGAAGGTGTCGATCGGGGATATCGGGATCAATTTCCCGTTCGGCCTCGGCGTCGACATCACGGCGCTCTCGTTCGAGAAAACGCTCCCCGATACGAGCGCGCTCGCGTTCACCTCCGAAAAGGTGACGGTGCGCTCGTCCCTCATGTCTCTCATCAGGCGGAAGCCCGAGATCAAGTCCGCCGACGTTCAGGGGGGCGCGGTGACTGTGACGAACGCGAAGAAGGGGCGCGAGATCAAGATCCTCGGGCTCGGCGCGCGGTTTTCGATGAAGCCGGCGGGGGAGACGTTTGCGGTGAGCGCGAGGGTGCTCGCCGATTCGGTGCTTGTGTCGGCCATTGGCGCTCCACCGGCGATGACGCTCGAGAAGGTCGGCTTCGACGGCGAGCTGGAGAGCGACCGCGATTTCACCAGGATCGTCATCAAGGAGTCGAGGGTGAGCTGGAGCGATCTCGCGACGGCGAAGATCAAAGGAGAGGTGACCAACGTCAAGACGGAGCCGCGCATGATTCTGACCGTGGAGTCGGAGGATAAGCCGCTCGCGCCGGTTCTCGAGCGTATCCGAAAGTTCAGGCTCGGCGAGCTCGCGCCGGAAAAACAACAGGTTGTCGAAACCCGACCGCCGCAGACTCCCGTTGAGTTCTCAGGCGGCACGTTCGGCTTCAGCGCGCAGGTCGAAGGTCTCGCGAAGCAGCCTCTCGCGATGAACGTTTCGTTTGAAGGCAATCTCAAGAATGCGTCGATGAAGGCCGGGGAGCTCGCCTCGATCGGCAAGATGAATGCCGCGTTCAAGGGGCAGGGAGTCGCGCTCGCGTGGCAGGGACTCTTCCCGGATCCGGGGAAGCCCGCGAAGCCCGCGGAGATCAGCATGGCATGGCAGGCGGTCAGGCTCGAAGCCACTCTCGATATAGAGGGGGGGAATTTCGTGCTGCGGAGCCGGACCCCGCAGGGAAGCGCCGCGGAGGCGGGTTCCTCCGGGGCGCCGCCCCTTCGAATCTCTTCAATGAAGGCGCGCGTCGAAGTCTCGGGCCCGGACGTGAAGAAGATATCGGGAGATTTCATGATCGGTTCGTCCCCGTACCGGTTCAACGGGTCCATGATCAACATCATGCCCGCGTCCGCCGAGCTCGCCCTCCTCGCGCGGAAGCTTCTGGCGGCGGGGCAGAAGCAGATTCCCGATCCCGGAACGCTCCTCGACGGCATAGTGAACGCACCCGTCGTGAAATTCGAAATAACGGGCCGCACGTTCGACGCGCGGCCGTACCAGAAGCCGCTCTTCGGCGCCGCGGAGAAGGAGGCGATTGCAGCCGTGCAGGCGCAGGTCTCCGCGCCGGCGGAGACAGGCGGCCCCGCTGCTCTCCTCCTTCTGAAGAACACGACCTTTACGGCGAGACTCGATTCCGTCATTTCTCGCGAGGCGATCGTCACGGCGATCGAGGCAAAAGGCGCGATCCGGGACGGCCGCATCAGGATCGGGCCCGTAACGTTCGCCTACGCGGGAGGGAAGGGCGAGGCGGTCGTGAGTGCCGACGCCCGCAGGAGCGCGCGCGTGGAGACGAAGGTCGATCTTTCGGCGGAAGGGATCGAGGCGGCTCAGGCCCTCGGGAGAATCAGCTCCCGGGGGGATATGGTCCAGGGGAAATTCTCCTTCAAGTCGAACGGGGTCCTCGCGACGGGCCCGGGCATCAAAACGCTCATGGCGTTCTCCGCCGCGGGCTCCGCGCTCTCGAGCAAGGGCTCCGTGAGCATCGGGAATTTCCTCGAACCGCTCGCGAAGATCCCGGGCTTCGACGTCGCCCCGTTCAAAGAATTCAATTTCAGCCAGTGGACGGGGACCTTCATCGTGAAGGACGGGCGTTTCATCACGAACGACTGGAAGGTCGGCTCCTCCCGGGGCGACTGGTCGATCAAGGGGTCGTTCGGATTCGACGGGACGCTCGACTACGCCGTGCACCTCGTCATTCCGGCCGCGGTGCAGGCGCAGATGAAAGATATCGACAGGTACAAGGCCGCCTTCGATCTCATGCGCGACAAGAGCGGCGACCTCGTTCTCGACATTCAGGTCGGGGGTACCTCGAAGCGTCCGTCAGCCACGCTCGATCTCTCGAAGGCGAAGAGCAAGGCGCAGGAAAGGGCGATCGAGGGATTGAAAAAGCTCCTGAGGTGATCCGTCGGTCCGCGCAAAAAAGCGACGGCCCCCCGGGATGCGCGGCGTGTCCGCGCAATCCCGAGGGGCCGAACCTTGCTAATCCCCGTGATTGATCGTCAATCCTAGTAGTTGATGGCCGCCTCGCGACCGGTCACGTTGACGATCGGAAATCCTTCCTCGCACGATGCGATGCCGAGCGAGCCGTTCACGTTGGCCTCGAACTTGAACGACAGGTTCTGCAGATCCTCGAGCAGCAGCAGGTCGAACGATGCGACCAGAATGGGCTCGGGACCGTACATCGGCCTGCTGAAGGCGAGCGCCATGCCGGCGAAGAGATCGCCTATGGTGGCGGCGACGTGTTCGGGGATCGCTACGCTCATGATCGCGTACTGCGAGCCCGGATCGAGATCCGCATTGTCACCGTCAGCGATGCGCAGTTTGAATTCGGTCGCCTGCGCGCAATTCACATTCTCTTGGTCGAGCATGATGAAGATGTAGCAATTGACCGGAGTCCACGCGGCCGTAGCGGATGTGCATACGCTCGCAGAACCGTCGAAGAAAACGGCGAGCGAGGGATTCGACGCGACGTCGACGTTCATGTCGAACGCCTTGTCGAGCGACTCCGGCGTGGGGGAGCTGTCGGTGACGCGCACCGTGAAGCTGAAATCGCCCGCGGCGATCATGACACCGGAAATCTTGCCGTCGGACGTGAGAACGATGCCTTCCGGCAAGGGATCGCTTGCTTCAGCCAGTGTCCAGGTGTAGGGCGCCGTACCGCCCTGAACCGCCAGGGTAGTGTTATACGGGGAACACGTGTAGGCAACCGGAACCGCTGCGGTCGTGATCTCGAAATCGACAACGTCCGGTTTCGGCGGAGTCGGGGTCGTATCATCCGAACATGCAGCAAGCATGGACAGAAGGACGAGACCCGCAAAAAGCGTGAAAACCTTCCTCATCTCAGGACCTCCTTTTCCTTTCCAAGTTTCAAATCCTGTTAACCCCTCGATAGCGCATTCAGCAAGGCGTGTGCCATGAGGTTTTGCACTCAGCCTTGGCTGCGTATCTTATTATCAGTAAATGGGTTATTTTGAATCGATGATTTCTCTCGATGGGCGGGAATTGCCCGGGCATTCTCATTATGCCACGGATAGGCGGGATGGGTATCTCGATTCTGAATTATGGAGCGGCGCTTCCAGGCGCTCTTTGCATTCCTCGGCATCGGCTTGTCCGGCTTGTCCGGTTGCGCTTGCGTCGGCGACGGCATTCTATTACCATGTGCGGGATAATAGGTCCCGTGCGAGGCTGAACGCCGTCGAAGGGCCGGGAAGCGGTAGTTTCCCGGTCTCGATGGGTTCCCGCGGGGGACGCTTTCGAACGGAGGTTTGCGATGATCGGTTTGATAGTGCTGATAATCCTCGTTGTGCTCGTTATCGCCGCGGTAGGGATCTTCAACAATCTCGTCGTTCTGAGGAAGCGCTGCGACAGCGGGTGGGCGCAGATCGACGTGCAGCTCAAGCGGCGATACGATCTGATTCCGAATCTCGTCGAAACGGTGAAGGGATACCTCAAGCATGAGCGCGAGGTGCTCGAGAACGTGACGAAGGCCCGCCAGCAGGCGATCGACGTAACGGGCGTCAAGGAGCAGGCGAAAGCGGAGAACATGCTCACGAGCACGCTCCGGTCGCTCTTCGCGGTCGCCGAGAGTTACCCCGATCTCAAGGCGAACCAGAATATGCTCTCCCTCCAGGAGGAGCTCGCCTCGACGGAGAACAAGATCTCGTTCTCGCGGCAGCACTACAACGACGTCGTTCTCGAGTACAACACGCGGATCGAGCAGGTTCCGGCGAACGTCTTCGCCACGATCTTCAACTTCAAGGCGCGCGAATTCTTCGAA
>JBAZPL010000149.1:0-6403 GCA_041648155.1 Candidatus Krumholzibacteriia bacterium | reverse complement strand
TTCTCAATCAATGAGACACTCCCTCACCCGGCGATGACACGGAAGACTCGCGATTCAGCATAGATTCACCATATGAGATTCAGCGCCGCCGCCTGCGTATGACGAACGCGACGAGGACGGCCGCGGCGAGAACGAGCGCGAGAATAATGAATTTCGAGAGGACAAGCCCGTGCGAGAGCCTCGGCGCCGAAGCGCCGTCCCCGATCGCGACGAAAGCGCCCCATACGGCGGGGCTCGCGATCGGGCCGCCTTTCGCGATGGCGGCGCGCTGCGCGGCGCTCAGGGCCGCGGACGCATCGAGCCCTTTCCTGATGTTGCGATAGTATTCGATCATCATCTCGCCCGCAAGATCGTCGGGTATGTCGAGCTGCGCCGCGAGCACGCAGCCGCCCCCCGCGTAGAGAAACGCCTGCGTGAGCCCCGATATGCCTTCCCCGTACGACAGGACGCCGCCCGCCGAGCGGCACGCCGACAACGTCACGAGCGCCGCGTTGAGCTTGAGCGCGGCGATCTCGTGCCACTGAAGGATGCCGTCTTCCGGGAGCCTCGCGAGCGTGTCCCCGAAACCGCGCTCCGGGTTCAGAACGATGAACGAGCGCCTGAGATCATCGTTGTCGATATACGCGTGCGCTGCGACGTGGAGAATACCCGTGTCGTCGATGCGGCTCTCCTTGAGCGCGCCCTCCCCCGCGCTCCGCCCCGCGAGCAGGAGCGATCGGGAAAAGACGGCCGCGACGTCCTTCGCCTCCTGCGCCGCGCGGGGAAGAGGTTCGATCGGGATATCGGTGAACGGATAGACGCGCGCTCCGTTCTTCGGCCCGGCAGCGCTCTCGCCGCTCGCGCCGATCGCGATGATGTCGTATTCAGGCGCATGCTTCAAGCGGGAGCGCACGACGCCGCGCTCTCTCAGGTAGCGGAGCGTCCTCAGGGAAGGCGCGTACGATACATCGTGATCCGCGACGAGGTACCGGTCTCCGCTCTTGAGGAGCGCGAACGGCAGCCTATTGAGAAGACCGTCCGGAATGATGACGAGCTTGCCCCCCGCTTCGAGCGACCGCGCCACGGGCTCAAGAAGCAGATCGTACAGCTCGTTCGCCGCGAAATCGAACACCTGCGCGGGGATCGCGACGCCGGCCGCCGCAGTGTCCGGCGCGGCTGGATCGGAAGCCGTCCCGTCCGGAGCGCTCGCCATCTGCTGAATGAGACTCAGGAAATAATCGACCCGCTGCTCGATGAAGGCCTTCGCGGGAAGCTCGTAGACGGCGAGCCCCCCCTTTGTGCCGCAGAACACATACGACCGCTTCTCTCCGAGAAAATAGGAGAGCACTATTTCGTCGGAGGCGAGCGACGAGAAGAGCTCGTCGGGCTGCTCGACCTTCGGATAGAGCTCCGAGAGGTAATCCTTGTCTCTCTGCTCGAGCTTGAGGCTGAGACTCGTGAAGCGTCGTTCGAGACCCTCGATCTTCTCGAGAAAACCGGCGCGCTCTTCCATCGTAATCGTTCCGTCCTGGAGACGCGCCTGGTAGAACGTGAGCCGCGAGAGGATCTCTCGCTCGCGGCCGAGGAGCCTGTCGTTCCCCTTCGCCCCGGTCCTGTCCATCGCCTCCCTGATGAGCGAGGCGAGGATCTGCGCCCTGCAGCGCTCCGTGTAGCTGAACGCCTCCTTCACGTCCGGCGCGCGGCCGGACCTCGTCAGGATAACCGAAACGATGCGTTCGTAAGGAAGGATTGCGGGCTGAAAAAATTGCCGCCGAAGCTCGTCCGAACCGGCGAGGCGCCTGAGCGATTCGATGGAAACGATCGCACGATGCTGGAGAGAATAGCTCTTCGCCGTATCCCCCTTCGCCAGGTAGAGCTCCCCCAGATCGGAAAGGCATTTCCACCTGAGCTCCTCGATGCCGCTTCCCTCGGCGAGGGCGAGCGCGCGTTCGAGATAACCGATTGAGGACTCGGCCGGACCTCCGGCCATCCCCATGAGATAGAGGGCGCGGGCCCGAATGTAATCCTGCCCCTCGGCCGGCAGGATCGCGAGCGCCTCCCCGGCGTACGCGCGCGCAGCGTCGAGATTTCCGAGCTGGATCTCGAGGGAGGCGAGATTGTTGAGGGCCCAGATGATGTCCGTTTTCTGTTTCGATGCGCCGGCGATCTCGAGACACTTCCGGTAGAGCTCCCCGGCGAGATCGAGCCTCCCTGCCGCGGAGTAAACCGATCCCATGCCGCTCGCGACCGTGCCGAGCAACTGCCCGTTCCCCGTTTCGGTCGCGACGGCGAATGCCTCCTCGTAATGCTTCAGCGCCTCGGTGTAGTTTCCGAGGTAAAAATAGACCGAGCCGATGCTGAAATGCACTTCCCCCATTCCCGCGCGGTCGCCTGCCTCCCCATAAATCGCCATCGCCTCGTGCGCGAACGAAAGGGCGTCACGGTAACGACCCTGCATGTCGGCGATCATTCCGAGCGAATTGAGGCTCCAGGCGACGCCGCGCTTGTCGCCGAGCCTGCGTTTCACGTCGAGCGTCCTTTGGTAGTACTCCTCGGCCTTCGCGAAATCGCCGAGCTTGTGATAGGTGACGGCGAGCCCCGCGAGCGTCCAGCTCAGGCCGTAGAGGCTTTTCATTTCCTCGTAAACCTTGAGTGCATGTTCGTAATGCCCGACCGCCATCACGTATTGACCCAGTGTGCCGCGGAGGTATCCGAGTCTGATCTCGACGCCGAGCTCCCCCCAGACGTTTCCCTGCTCCGTATGCAGCGCGAGAGCCTGCTGGAAGAGCTTGAGAGCCCCCTCCGTGTCCCCCTTCTTCTCTGCGAGCGCGCCGCGGCCGTAAGAGACGTACCCGAGGATCCACTTCAGGCCACATGCCTTCGCGATCTCCTCCGTCTCCGCAAAACGCCCCGCAGCGGTTTCGAGGTCGCCCGCGTTCACCTCCACCTGCCCCAGATTATTGAGAAGCGTCGCCGTATTCTCCCTGTCCCCCATGGCCCGTTCGAGAACGAGCGCCTGGCCGTAGAGCGATATCGCCTCCCTGTTTCTCTGGCGCTTCTCATCGAGACGCCCGAGGCCCGCGAGGCAGCCGCTCTCGATCTGCCGGAATTGTGTCGCCTTCGCGAGCGAGAGGGTTTCACGGAAAAGACTTTCGGCCGCCTCAATGCTGTCGGCCGCGTTCAGACATTCAGCGTGAAGGGACATGACGGAGGCGGCAAGCCTTCCCGACGGAGGAAGCCCCGGCGCCATGGTCAAGAGCGCCTTCGTCGATTCGAGAGCGCCCGGGGCGTCCTGGCTCGCGATGAGGCACAGCGCGAGAGCCCTGCCGCACACGACGGCCGAGAGCGTATCTTGGTCCCGCGTGGCGGCCGAGAACGCGCCTCGAAAATGAACTGCGGCGGCCCTGAAATCCCTCTGCAGGCGCGAGCGCTCCCCGTTGAGATATAGCTCGAAGATCTCTCGTCGCGCGCCCTGCGTCGCCGGTGTCGACCGCCCGCAGCGGGCGATCGCCGCGTTCGGCGCGCAGAGCCGGGAACGCGCTTCTATGAGACCCTCCGCGAGCTCGACGAACCCGCCGCTATCCGTGAGAGCCTCCTCGAAAAACCGCGCGGCCCGTTCGTTCTCCCCGGCGTCGAGGAGCGCCGCCCCGGCGACGTACGTCTCGATGCGCTTTCCGGCGGGCGCCGGTGCCGACGTGGCCCCGACCGCACCCGCAGCGAGCGCGAGAACGAACAACACGATCATCGATACCGATCGGTGCGCGTTCATTTCATCGCCTTCCAAAGCTTCCAGATATCGGAGAGCGCCTTTTTCTTCTTTCGAAGCATCTCGTCCTTGGACGCGGAATGAATCATGCCCGCCGCGGCGCCGACGTGCCCGTCGCCGATATCGAGCGTGCGCATGATCTCCCCGATATCCTTGCCGTGCGGCTTATCCGTCATGTTCATGGAGAGGGACATCGAGATGGAAATGTCGGTCGTCTTGCGATCGCCGCGGAAGATAGGGCTCACGGTCAGGGCCCCGAGCGCTCCGGGCTCGAGGAGGTACGCGAGATTCTTGAGCACGCGGGGCGGCCTCGAATGCGCGGTGAAATCGAGAATGATGAGCTCGTGAGCGGCGTCCGCGTCCAGAAAGCCGATCGATTTCCTCAGGAACTCGATCATGCGTTTCTCCTCGTCGCGGTATCGCGCCACGTGCCCGGCTACCGTCGCGTCCCGGAGAACGTCCGCGAGCGAGCCGTCGCGCACGAGACGAACGAGATGGTCGAGGAACTTCGTGCGCTCCCGGTAGCTCGGATGCGGCGCCTTGAGGCTCATGTCCACGAGCTTCCCCGGCGTTTCGCGAAGCCATTCGTCGATCGTCCGGTAATCGAACGAATCGATCGTATCGGCCTCGGCGACCGTTTCCGCGAACCGCGCGGGGAGATCCATTCCCTGCTCCGAGAAGTATTCGAATACGACACGGGCCGCCGAGGGTCTCGTTCCGTCGAGGCGGCCGGGGATCCCCGCGGGATCGATCCCGCGAAGTACCAGCGCCTCGCGATTTCCCGGATGATGATCGAACCAGAGCCCGCACTCGAGCGGGTACGGGAGATCGCACACGACGTCGCGCGGCCCGATCGATATCTCGGCGCGCGTGATCGCGCCCGGCCCCGTGAATATGAACGTATCGACGCCGAGTACGAACGAGCAGATCGCGCCCGAAACGACGCCGTCGAAGTCGCCATGCGTTATAATGCGGTCGTAATCCATCAATACCCGAACGCGAGCACCGCGGCTCCCACCGCGAGGCCGACGACGAAGTTGATCGCCTTGACCGTGACGAACGTCCTGCGCGACTGCGCGAGCATCGGGAGCATGCCGTGGCCGTCCTGCACGATCGAGCTCGCGAGCAGGATGCTGAACGGAATCTCCCCGCGCGCGAAGAGCATCACGAACACGAGATGCGGACCCGACTCCGGGATGAGACCGATGAGGCACGCGACGGCGAGCACGATCCATTTGCCGTGCTCGACCGCGCCCGCGACGTCGAAGTGCGCGCGATCGATGATAAGGTACATGGCGACAAGCGCGCCGAGCGTCCAGAGAAATATAGCGGGAAGGTGACGCTTCGCGACGTGCCGCCAGAGATGCTCGTCGAGGAAATGATCGGATACCGTCGCCACGATGAAGAGCGCAATCACGGAAGAGATGAGGAGCATGACGCGCACCGAGCCCCATCCCTCCGGCTCGATCTGGCCCGATACAACGCTCGCCATCAGAAGAACGATCGACACGGCGAGGACTCCCCGCGCGGCGGTGCAATCCTTCCATTGTCTCTTTATCTGCGCGCGATCGAGCGCGGTGCCCTCTATGCGCTCGTGCACCTCGAGCCCGTCGCAACAGAGCGAATCGACGCGCTGGCGGCGGCTCGCGATCGCGTCGACGAGAGCGCCGACGAGCACGCCGAGCGCGAAACAGATGCCGAACATGAAAATCGCCTGCCGCGGCACGAGGGCGAGCATGACGAACTCCTCGTCGCCGCTCGTCGCGATCATCGCCGCGACGACGGCGCCGAGACTCAGGATCCGGTGCGAGTACATCGCGACGACGGCGAAACTCCCGAGACAGCCGGGGATGAGGCCGAGCGCGGCGGCGAGCGCGTACTGCACCCAACGGTTCCGCGCGAGGACGCTCTGCCAGGCGCCGCTCGTGATGACGTTCACGTATTCGATGACGAGCATCATCACGAAGACGAATCCCGTGATGACGACCGTTTCCCTGATGACATCGATCATATTCGCGGATCCCCGTGCTTCAATCCTCGAGGAGGCTCCCCCGCTTGACCGCGCCGCGGCCGAATCGCTTCGCGATCTCGTCGGTGGCCCGCTCGACCTTCTCCCATTTCTCCTCGGCCCCATACGAAGCGCCGAAGAGGGACATCTGCGCCGGCCCTTCGGCCGCATCGAGCGGCTCGAGATTCGACACCCCGACACCGACGAGCCGCACCTTCGAGCCGAGATTATACACGGCGAGGAGCTTGAGCGCCTCATGATATATCGTCTCGCCGAGCTGCGTCGGCTCGGCGAGCGTCGAGCTCCTCGTGATCTGCCGAAAATCGTGGTGCTTGAGCTTGAGCGTCACCGTCCGGCCGCGGAAACCTTCCTCCCTGAGCCGCCGTCCGATGCGGTCGGCCTGCTCGAGAAGGCATCGCCTGATAATCGTCTCGTCGGCCGTGTCCTCGTTGAGCGTCTCTTCCGCGCTGATCGACTTCGGCGCGGTGTAGGGCTCGACCGGCGCGCCCTCGCCGCCGCCCGCGATCTCGAGAAGCCACGCGCCGAATTTCCCGAAACGCTCTTCGAGCCGCCCAATGGGGTATTTCCCGATGTCGCCGACGCGCAGGATGCCCAGCTTCGCAAGCTCCTCCGCGCTCTTCTCGCCGATT
>JBAZPL010000148.1:0-6428 GCA_041648155.1 Candidatus Krumholzibacteriia bacterium | reverse complement strand
GGATACCGGATCTCGTCGTTGTCCATAATGTTCCCGCCGATCCAGACGTTCTCCTCGATACGGTACGCCTGTCTACTGCTGAAAACATAGATCAGGAGGCCGAGGGTTACCCCGACGACGATAAGAGCGGTTGCTGCCCCGGGGCTCCAGAAGCCGTCGGTCGGTATCGTCAGAATGTTGCCCGAAACGACGCGCGCCGCCGCGCCCCCCGTCACGACCGGAATGACGAACTTCTCGAGCGGATACGCCGCGAATACGCCGAAGAGGACGCAGAGGATCGAGAGGAACACCATCGGAAGCTGCATCGAGAAATCGACTTCCTTCACCCTTTCGAGGCGCTCGGGGCGCCGCCCGAGGAACACGGAATGCAGCACCTTCACGAAAGAGGCGAGCGTCAGGGCGCTTCCGAATATCGCGACGACGAGGAATATGACGTGCCGGCTCTCGAGCATTCCCTGGTAAATGAGCCATTTCGAAGCGAACCCGTTGAGCGGCGGAACGCCGGAGATCGCGAGCGCGGCGATGGTCATCGAAACGAAGGTCACCGGCATGAGCCGCGCGAGCCCGCCGAGATCCTCAAGCTCGTTCGTGCCGGTGCGTTTCTCGATCGCGCCCGCCCCGAAGAAGAGAGCGCTCTTGTAGATCGCGTTGTTGATCATGTGGAAGAGCCCTCCCACGATCGCGATCGGGATCCCGCTCCCGACGCCGAGCACCATGTAGCCGACCTGGCTCACCGCGTGGAACGAGAGGAGTTTCTTGAGGTTGTGCTGCACGAGCGCCATGAGGACCGCGAACATGATCGTCACGGCGCCCACGATCATCATGAGCATCGAGAGCGTCGATCCGGGCTGAATGGAGAAGATGTCCATCGAGATTCGGGCGAGGAGATAGATGCCGAGCAGCTTGTCGAGCGCCGCCGGCAGGTACGCCATGATCGACGCCGGAGTCGAGATCGCGATCGCGGGCACCCATGAGTGGAATGGCATCGCGCCGGCCTTCGTGATCGCGCCGATGAAGAGGAGCACGAACGAGATCACGCCGAGCGGCGTGGTCGTCGGGATCGAGAGCTCCGAGATCGTGAGCGTCCCGGCCTGAACCCAGATAAGAACGATGCCGAGCAGCATCGCCGCGTCGCTCAAGCCCAGGACCGCGAACGCCTTCGCGGCGGCCTTCTCGTGATCCTTATCCCCCATGTTCACCAGGAAGAAAAGGATCGCGGTGAGCGCTTCCCAGAATATGAGAAGAATAAGAAGATTGTCGGCGAGCACCGCGCCGGCTGAGGCGGCCAGCGTCCACAGGATAAAGGAGTAATAGATGCTCGATTTGTCCTTACCCCAGAGGTACCCGAGCGAATAGACGATCGAGATGACCGCGAATATCGCGATGAAGAGGAGCACGAACGCGCTGAAGTTGTAGAGCCTGAGGGCGAACTCGAAGGGCATCGATCCGGCGAGGTTGAACAGAGTGACCGAGTAGAAAACGTCCCCCGCACCAAAAAGCGCGATCGCGCGGAGCAGCACGTACACGGCCGCGGCGAGAGCGACGATCCCGGCCGCGATTTTCCCCTTGCGCGGGATGAAGATCGGGATGATCCCCGCAACCGCTGGAATTACTATTGGATACAACAATTCGTGCATATATGCGACTCCGGTTCGGTAGTCTACCCGTTCCCGCGATCCGCGGCAATTCTTTTTCTGATCTCTTCCGTCTTCTCGTGGCTCAGGCGCACGAGGTCCGCTTCCGTAAGGATGCGCCGGCTGCCGTCGCGCCGGTCGACGACGCCCATGCGCTCCGTGCACGAGTAGCACGGGTCGACCGCCGCCGTGATGAGACCGGCGTCCGCAACGGTGTTCCCGAGAACGCTCACTTCGTTCGTCAGAATGTTGTTGAAGCTCGGCGCGCGCACCTTGTGCCTGAGCGGCATGTTGCCGCCGTTCGAGCGTACATAATGGAAAACCTCGCCCCGCGGCGCCTCGTACATCCCGAAGCCCTCGCCGGGCGGGACCTCGCGAATCTCGGTGCAGATGTCTCCCGGCTTCGTGTCCTCGAGGAGCTTGAGGCACTGGCGTATGATCTTGATCGATTCGAAGTTCTCGAGCTGCCGGACGACCGCCTTGTCGAAGACGTCGCCGTGCTCGCAGAGGATCACGTCGAATTTCACCTTGTCGTAGGCGTCGATCGGATGATCCCGCCGCGCGTCGATGTCGTATCCGGCCGAGCGTGCCGTGGGACCGAGCGCCCCGTAGAGCCGGCACTGCTCCTTGTTGAAAATCCCGACGCCTTTCGTGCGCGCGTGTATCACCGGATCGTCGAGAATCGCCTTCGTGAGCAGGGTGTTCTCTTTCTCGACGTTGTCGAGCATCTTGAGAATGTTCGGAATCTCTTCCTGCGGGATGTCGCGGCGCACGCCCCCCGGCTTCATGACCGCGTAGTGGTTGCGATTGCCCGTGACCGCCTCGAGCACGTCGAGGACCGGCTCGCGGAAGCGCCACGTCCACATAAAAACGGTGTTGTAGCCGAGGAAATGCCCCGCGAGGCCCGTCCACAAGAGATGGCTGTGGAGCCGCTCGAGCTCGGCGGCGATCACGCGGATGAGCTGCGCGCGAAGCGGCGGCTCGACCCCGCACAGGTCCTCGACGGCCTTCACGTAGGCGAACGGGTGCGAGCACGAGCAGATGCCGCAGATGCGCTCGACGAGGAACGGCACCTGGTCCCATGTCTTGTGCTCGGAAAGGAGCTCGATCCCGCGATGGCTCCACCCGATCGTCATATCGATGCCGACCACGCGCTCCCCGTCCACGTGGAGCTCGAAAAACTCGGGCTCCTCGAGTATCGGGTGGAACGGGCCGATCGGGATTTTCTTAACCATCGTGCTTCACCTCAGGGATTCTTGCCTTTCGGCGCTTTGCCCGCCGTCTCGTCCGCACGGGTTTCGCCGTCGTCGCGCTCGCGGACCGTCTCGTGGCTGTCCTTGACCTCGCGCTTCGCGGGGTAGTAGTCCGCGGGGCGCCCGTCGCTGCGAAGCAACGGCCGCAGGTCCGGATGGTTCCGGAAGTTGACCTCGTACATCTCGAACATCTCGCGCTCGATCCACTTTGCGCCCGGGATAAACGGCGAGATCGAGTTGAGCGTCGGATTGGGCTTCGCGGCGAAGGTCTTTATCGTGACGAAATAATGCTCCTTGTCGAACGGGAAGAAGAACATCACCTCGACGCCGTCGCGATCGTCGACCGCGGCTCCCGTATCGAAACGGGCGTCGAGATCGTTAAAGAGAAAGCGCGCGAGATCGGTCCATATCTCGTTCTCCGCGTAGACGTACACGCGCTTCGGGCTCCGCTCCGCGATGGTGACCTTCGCGCCGAATTTCTCCGCTATCCGTTTCTTTACTTCTTCGCGTTCCATAATCGACTTTCCTAGAGCTGGTTCAGGACCTTCACGATTCCCGAGATGATCGTCTCCGGCTTCGGGGGGCAGCCCGGAATATAGGCGTCCACCGGAATGTACTTGTCGATCGGGCCGACGACGTTGTACCCGTCCCGGAATATGCCGCACCTGCAGCCGCACGCGCCGAACGCGACCACCTTGATCGGCCTCGGCGCCGCCTCATAGAGGCGCTTGAGCCGCGGGAGGATGTTCTGCGTGACGGGGCCGCTGATGAGGAGCACGTCGGCGTGCCGGATGCTTCCGACCAGAAGGACGCCGAAGCGCTCGACGTCGAACCGCGGGGTGAGGCAATCGAGGATCTCGATGTCGCAGTTGTTGCACGCTCCCGTGTTCACGTGGAACACCCAGGGCGATTTCTTCAAGGCTTTGAGCGCAAGCGACATTCTCCCGGCCTCCTAGTATCCGACGATCGCGAGAATCATCGCGATCGCGGACAACGCGAACATCGGCCCCCAGAAAAAGCGGACCGCCTGATCGATTCTGACCCTCGGATTCGTATTCTTGATGAGAACCATGATGACGACGATCGCGACGTACTTGAGGACGGAGGTGAGAATCCTCCATCCGATGAAATTCACGCCTCCCCAGAACAGCGTGATGATGAAGAGCGGCAGAACGAGATACATGATCGCCGTGTTGAGCCGGACGAGGGCGAGCGGCGCGCCCGAATACTCGATGTGCGTGCCGCCCGCGATCTCGGTCTCCGCTTCGGCGATGTCGAAGGGGAGAAAGCCGAGCTTCGCCTGCGCGCAGAATATCAGGACGATGAAGGCGAGCACGCCCGAGACGCTCCCGAGCATGACGCCGTTGTATTCCTGGTACATCAATATCTTTTCGAACGAAAAGCTTCCCACCTTCACGATCGTCGTGAGGACCGCAATCACGAGCGGGAGCTCGTACGCGAAGAGAAGCTTCATCTCGCGGGCCGAGCCGAGCGCCCCGAGGGGATTCCCCGACGCGCTTCCGCCGAAGATGAGCGCGATCGCGGGGATCGTCATGACGTAGAGCACGACGATCGTGTCGCCGACGAACGAGCTCTCGGGCCGGAGATTGACGAGCCAGAGAATCGTCGAGGCCAGGGTCGCCGCCGCGAGGCCGATGACCGGCATGAGGAGGAATCCGGTGTGGCGCGCGCCCGCGGGAACCACGACCTCCTTGCCGAGGAGCTTGAACGTGTCGGCGAAGGGCTGGTACCACGGCGGACCGACGCGGAGCTGCACCCGCGCGGAGACCTTGCGGTCGACCCAGGTCGTGAGCAGTCCGACGACCGCCGAGAAGAGGAACCCGGGGAACACGAGGTACTTCACGAAATAGAGTACGGCTTGCATGACACCTCTTCGCTACCTGTTCAGCATGAAGCGGACGAAGTACCGCCCGCCCTCGACCGTGCGCTTGTATTTCTTCTCGATGGCGGCGAGCTCCTCGAACACGAGCGCGCCCGACGTGCATGTCGCGACACAGCGCGGCTCCTTCCCTTCGGCGAGCCGGTCGGCGCAGAGATCGCATTTGGGGGACGTGTGCCACGTCGAATAGGGGAGCATGACGCCGAAGGGGCACGACACGATGCACGACTTGCACCCGATGCACAGGTTCCGCATACGGACGATCGTGCCGCCGTCGTCCTTCTTGATCGCCTCCTGCGGGCAGACGTTGAGGCAGGGCGGCTCGTCGCAGTGCCGGCAATGGAGCGGCACCGTCGCCTTTTCCTGGATGCTCCCGTGCTTGAGATGCCCCTGCCCCTGGTGCCCCATCGCGCACGCCGCCGCGCACGAGCGGCACGACGTGCAGAGATTCATATTGATATAGACGCGCTTTTCCATAGCTTCACTTCCCGCTTTGCCGGTTCAGCTTTACCGGGACGGGGCCAAGGACGATCTCTCCACCCTGGTCGAGCTTCCACGGAAACAGCTTGCGCACCGCGGGAAAATGGATCGTCGCTCCGACCGCATTGGCCGGGAGCTTCTTCGTGATCTCGACCGGGAGCACGATCTCGGCGCCCGCGGTCGAAACCTCCACGTGGTCCCCCCGCTTGAGCTTGAGCTTCCCGGCGATCTCTTCCGAGACGAAGAGCGTCGCGTCGGGGCACGTGATCTGGGACCAGTAGAAATTCCTGCTGAGGCTCCCGTCCGCCGCGTGCACCGACTCGCTCCAAGGGATCAGAACCGTCCCGGCCGCGTCGAGCTCCTTCATCGCGGAGGCATACGCGGCCCATTCCCCGGCCATGCCTTCGGCGGCGGCGGACCGATCCGTGCGGCGGGCCGGTTTCGCGGGCGCTCCGAGCTCCGCGCCCATCTCCTTCGCGAGCATCGAAAGAAATTTCTCCGCGGTCACGGCGCCGGCGATCGGAGACATGAATTCGCCGCGCACAAGCTCTTCGCCGAACGCCGGAGCGACGGTGCCTTTCTTTTCCATGAGGCTCGCCGCGGGGATGACGACGTTCGCGCGATCGGCCGTCTGGTTCCAGAAGAACTGGGTCGTGGCGGTGAAGCGCTTCTCGCGCATCGCCTTCTCGATCGGAGCGGCCGGATACACGGAGAAGAGATCGAGCCCGAGGGCGATGATCGCCCGCAGCTCCGTGCTCGCGAGCTTCTTGAGGCAATCGCTCGATCCCGCCGCCGCGAGCACCGAGTAAATACCCCACGTATTCTGCTGAACGAACTGCGGCACGAACTCCCGGTCTCCCGGACAGACGTTCGTGAGCGCTTCGGCGAACGAGAACGCAAGCGCCGGCGAACCGATGCGCCCGAAAATATTCGAGAGGTAGGTCGTCACTTTCGCCGCGCCGAGCATCGAGCCGGCCGCGGCCGTAATCGCGTCTTTCGAGACCCCGCCGGCGCGCTCGATCTCGTCCCAGCCGAGCCCGCCGATCAGTTTCTTGAGCTCGGGGGTGAGCGCGGCGCCGGTTTTCTCCGCAGCGGCTTTCAGCAGCCCCGCGACGACCGCCGATTCCCCGCCCGGCTTGCATCGAAGGTGCCGGTTCGCGA